>JBOHRZ010000167.1:0-6657 GCA_050732975.1 Gemmatimonadales bacterium | reverse complement strand
TTTGGGGTGGGCAGAACGCGATGATCGCGGCCCTGAGCGCAAGCGAGGGGTCGAGGAAAGTCCGAGCTCCGGAGGGCAGACCGCCAGGTAACGCCTGGGCGCCGCAAGGCGACGGACAGGGCCACATAGAACAGACCGCCGATGGCCCCGAGCGCAAGCGAGGGGATCAGGCAAGGGTGAAACGGTGGGGTAAGAGCCCACCGCCCCGGACGAAAGTCGCGGGGGCACGGTAACCCCCGGTCGGAGCAAGGCCAAATAGGCGGCGAGGTGCGGCCCGCACCGTCCGAGCCGCGGGTAGGCTGCCAGAGTCGACCGGCGACGGTCGTCCTAGAGAGATGATCATCTCCCGTCTCCACAGGCGGGAAACAGAACTCGGCTTACGGTTCCGCCCAGGCCGCACCATCCTCGTGGTGCGGCCGGCCGTCGAGGATCGGAGGAACGTCGTGTTGGTGGTCGTGATCCTTGCCGCACTTCAGGGCCCCGGAGCACCCGGGCCGGCGCCGACTCGTCGCTATCATCTCGAAGTGACGACGTCGGATGAGATCGATCAGTCGGTGATCGGCAAGCCCAAGCTCTCCGACGGGCTGGTGACGTCGGCGTATATCTCCGTGTCCATCAGCGATACCGCCGGCGGGAAGATCGTGCGCGTCCTGGTCGACTCGATGTCGCTTCAGCCGAGCGGTGCGCTCGTCGAGCAGTTGCAGCAGAGCAGGCCGACCGCAGCGGCCGACGCGCTGGGTGCCTCGGTCCGTGCCATGCTCGTCAACGGCAGGATCGCCGGGGCGCCGCAGATTTCGGACTCGAATCCGGCGCTCGGACCAATCGTGCAGGCAATCGGCGTGCTCTTTCCGGGAATCCGGGCCGGCGCCAAGGTCGGCGATCAGTGGGCCGATACCAATCACATCAATAATAATTCGGGATCGCGACATCAAACCGGCCAAGTCGTCGCGTCGTGGAAGGTGACGGGCACCGAGGGAGGTGCGCTGGTTCTCGCCGGAAACTCAACCACGCACACCACGACCGACAACGGCAATGGCCAGATCCTCGAGGTCCAGGGAACGAGTATCGAAACCGTCGTCATTCCGCCGAGCGGTGGTCCGGTCGTCCGGGCCAGGATCGACACCGACAACACGCTCAGCTGGTCCGCGCCCCAGCTCAGTTCAGCCATTCCCGGGAAGAATGCCGGCTCGCTCACACTGACGCCATTGCCCTGAAACCTGGGCCGTGTCGGAGCGCCGGTCGCCGGCGTCATCCATGGCATGCGCACGGGGTTTGTTGAGCCAGCGGCCGTCGCCGCGCTGATCGCCATTGTGGCGGGATGCGGAAGCAGCACTCCGGGAGCGCTTGCTCCGACACCCGAAATGGCGACCGCGGTGATGAATATCAAGCCGGGTTGGCGTGCGACCGTCACGGCTGATCGAAATGATTCCATCATCCTGACATTGCCATCGGGTGCCACGCAGTTGCAACGTTTCGAGCAGCGAGAGATCTTCGCGCTGCGAATCGATAGTGACGGCGGAGTATGGGTGCGGCTTGATTCGGTAACCCTGGGGTCCGGCGAACCATCCGCCGATGCGCCGATCGGAGCCGTCTGGCGCGGCCGGCTCGACGACCTGCGAGCCAGCGGCCTGCACCTGGCAAGCGGCGGCGCCGCCGCCGAACGCTATTCTGCGGTGGTACGGCGTCTTCTGCCGCAGCTTCCCGCGGATGGGGTCAGCGCCCGATTGAGCTGGCGGGACTCGGCCTCCGCCAAGCTAGCCGTCGATGTTTTCAGCGGCGAGGAACGCCGTAGCGAACAGTGGTCATCCGGTGCCGTCATCGGAAATGACGGCGGCGAACTGCCGGTCAAGGTCTCTGAGAAGTATGAGCAGTACGGCGAAGGCGAAACTTCAGGCCACCCGATGACGATGACGGCGCAAGGACGTCGTAGTGGTACGTACTACGTTACAATGGATGGCACGATTCGCCGAGCCAGTCTTGGCGATTCAGCCGCCGTGCTCATCAGTGTCCGCGATTCGCGGCAGTTGATCCCCACCATGCGTTACTCCAGCACTGCGATCAGCTTTGAATCTCCTTCGTCCTCCGAAGCAGCGGCTGCGCAGCCCATCAAGCGCCAGTAGGTTGAGTGGTTGTAGTTTGCACTACTCCGACAAGATTCCTTACCGGCACGCTGGATAACTGGGATCGGCTCCGCTGATCGCGGGCCGGTCGTGGCGGTTGGCGATCGCCGTCATGATCTCGTGGATCCAGTTCGCGAACCGGGCAGCGTGATCATAGTCGATATACTGCGGCTCGTCGGTGGCCTGGTGATAGTCGATCGAATAGCCGGTCGAGAAGTAGGTCACCGGGACATCATGGTGCACGTAGTTGACCTGGTCACTGCGGCAGAAGCGGTTGAGCGGATTGGCAGGAACGTCCCAGGAGCGGTCGATCGCCATCGGGGCCGGCGAGATCGCGTTGACCGAGTCGATGATATCGCCGAACGCGCGCGACAGCCGGCGTGACCCCAGTGTCTGAATGGCATTGGGGCCGCCGAACGGAACGTCGGTGACCCGCCCCTTGCCGACCATATCCATGTTGAGCGCCGCGGCGACCGAGTCCAGCGGAATCGTCGGGTGCGAGGTGAACCACGCCGAGCCCAGGAGGCCGCCCTCTTCACCGGTGTGGGACACGAAGATGACCGACCGCGCGGGATGTTCGCGAGCGAATTTCTCGGCGATCTCCAGCAGGACCACGGTGCCCGAACCGTCGTCATCGGCACCATTCATGATCGAATCACGCCGGGGCGGGCGGATACTGCGGGCGCGAGCGATCAGTGAGTCGATCTCATGCTGCTGTTCCGGCGTCGGCCGGCAGATCGGATCGTTGGCACCCTGCGGTCGCACCACGCGATTGAACGCTCGCAACGAATCATGGTCGAAGACCGTGCTGCTGATCCCGTTGTGATCATTGTGTGCGCTGAGGAGGACATACTCCCCTGCGCGCGCGGGATCCGACCCCGGAAGAATCGCGATCACATTGCGCGCAGGGGTGGGTGAGATCTGCCAGTGATGATCCCAGCTCCCCGAAACGGGAGCGCCAGCCGAACCGACGCTGACCTCGTCGACGGGCTTGCCGAACAGCCGGGCCGCCGCGTCGGCGGTGATCTCCGCCGCGCCCGGCACGTTTGCTGGAGTGTCGAGGCGCATGCCATTGCGGGTCGCGAAGGCGGCATTGGCTGCGTTGGGTGCGAGATCCGCTTCGATCAGCAGCACCGCGGCCGGCGCGCCGGCGGCGATAAGCGGATCGCGGCCTGGCGCGCCGCCTCGTCCGCCACCACGTCCGCCGCGTCCACCGCCGCCTCGCGCCAAAGCAGCCGCGATCGCCGCGGCCGCACCGCCCAGACCCGGGACCTCGCAGGCGTTGAGACCGGCTCCGCCGCGGCCTCTCCCTCCGCCGCCGAACCCGCGGCCCCCTCCCCCGCCGCCTGCCGGCGCAATGAACACGGCGACCTTGCCGCGGAGGAGCGAAGGATCGAGCGACGTCGTCGAGTCACCGAACCGACCGGCGAAGATCGTCGGCACGTTGTCAAGCTCGACATGTCCACCGAAGCCGTTGGCCGCGGTCGGTGTCACCGGAATCCAGTCCCGTTTCGGCGTCAACGCGGCCCCGGCCACCGCGAGCCGCGAAGTCGTGCTGTCGAATCCCTGCGAACCATAGGGGACCACCTGGAAATAACCGCCGTTCTCGCCACCGGGCTTGAGGCCGAGCCGCTTGAATTCGCGGGCGATGTAGGTGGTGGCCTTGAAGTCTCCGAGCTCGCCGACCTTGCGGCCCATCATCGAATCATCGGCGTACTGGTAGAGCCTGGTCCGCAGGTCGTTGGCCGTGATCGCCGCCACGGTGGGCCGCGCCGCCCATTTGAGCGGACCGGTCTCGTCAGGCCACACGGCGCGGGGCGCGGCGGGGCGCGCGTGGGTCTGTTGCGCCACAGCGGAGGTACCGGCCGTGGCGAGGAGTATGGCAACAAGACAACATGTGGAGCGCACGGGAAGATCCTAGTCGAGGAGGCGCAGCGGCATCACCAGAGTGAGGTAGGCCGCGGGATCGTCCCAGCCGACCGGTTCGACGGTGGCCGCGCGTTCGGGCGCCTTGAATGTCAGCCGCACCTCGTCGGTGGGCATGTACTTGAGGACTTCGAGCAGATAGTTCGCATTGAAACCGATGTCGAGCGGCTCCCCCTCGTACGAAACCGTGATCTCTTCCTGGGCCTCGCCGAGGTCCGGTGTGGTCACTGAGAGGCGGCAGGAGCCCTCGCCGAACGACATCCGTATCCGATGGGTCTGATCGCTCGCCACAATGCTCATACGGCGAAGGGCGGCCATCAGCGACGCTTTCTCGGCGGTCGCCGCCTTGTCGTTCTCGCGCGGGATCACCTGCTCGTAGTTGGGATAGGGCCCTTCGATCAGCCGGGTGAAGACTTGCGTCGTTGCCGAACGGAAGCCAAGGTGATTGTCAGACCGGCCGATCTCGATCTCGTCGTCGGGTCCGAACAGCTTGCGGAACTGTTCCAGCGCCTTGGGCGGCACGATCAGCTCGCCCTGTGCGGCGACGCTGCTCTGCATCGGAATTTCCATCTTGGCAAGGCGGTGCCCGTTGGTCGCCACCATCCGCATCCGGTCGGCGGTGAGCTGCCAGAGCACACCGTTGAGCACTGGCCGGCTTTCTTCGGTGCTGGCGGCGAACGCTACGTGGGCGATCAGCTTCTGGAGGTCGCGTGCTGTGGTCTTCGAGGCACCGTCGAATGACACCTGCGGAAACGAAGGGAATTCCTCACGGGGCAGACCCAGCAACTTGAACTTCGAGCGGCCGCACTCGATGATCACCCGCTGTTCGCCCTGCGTGGTGATCCGGATGCCGGCGCTGGGCAGTTCGCGAACCAGCTCGACCAGCTTCCGTGCCGGCAGCGTGATGGCGCCTTCGCTGTCGACTGCAGCGGACACCGTGGTGCCGACTGCGATGTCGAGATCGGTTCCGGAAAGCCGCAGTCCGTCCCTGGTGGCCTCAAGGAGGATATTCGCGAGCACCGGCAGCGTGGTCTTGGTCGGCACCGCCGCGGCGACCGCGGCGAGTCCCTCCTGGAGCTGCTCCCGCGTGATGGTGAACTTCATCGGCTTCCCCGGTTGCATGGACTACTGCTGTTTCCAGCAGGTTAACTCATCTCGTAGTACTAGTAGAGGGACGGGAGATGTGGACCGTCGCTCGAACTCACGCTGACAACATCACCTGCGGGCTTCGGGCGTCGTGGACTCGCCGTGGAATGCGTTGACGGTTCGATCAGTTGCCCACGGTAATCCGCACGCGCCAACGTCGTCAACGAAGCCACAATGAACACTGTGTACTACACTGTCAACAACTCCGCCCGGGCCGATTCTACGCGCTCGCGGAACTGCCGGTCGCGGGAAAGCTGGCTCTGCACCTTGTCGACGCTGTGAATCACCGTCGAGTGATCGCGGCCGCCGAACGCCTGTCCGATCTCGACCAATTGCATCTGCAACAGCTCGCGGGCAAGAAACATGGCGATCTGTCGCGGCACCGTCAGCGTCTTGATCCGCGCCTTGGACCGGAGTCCTTCCGGCGTCACACCCCAGCGGCGTGCCACGACTTCCTGAACCTTCTCGATGGTCGGCAGCGAGCGGGCCCTGCTGTCGGCGTCGTCGCCGGGGCGGATCCGGTCGGCCAGCGCTTCACGCGCCAGTTCGATCGAGATCTCCCGATGCCGCAACGAGGCGTACAGCAGCAGCTTGATGATGCAGCCTTCCAGCTCGCGGACGTTGGAGCGGACATTCTCGGCCATGAACCGGAGCACGTCGTCGGGGATCGTGGTCTCGAGATGATCCTGTTCCTGTTTCTGCCGCAGGATGGCGATGCGGTGCTCGAGGTCGGGTTGCTTGACGTCGGCCACCATCCCCCACTCGAACCGCGACACCAGCCGGGCCTCCAGCCCGGGAATCTCCTTGGCCGGGCGGTCCGAGGTCAGCACGATCTGCTTGTCGGCATCGTACAGCGCGTTGAAGGTGTGAAAGAACTCCTCCTGAGTGGCTTCCTTGCCTTCCAGGAAGTGCACGTCGTCGACCAGGAAAAGGTCGACGTCGGCCCGGTAGCGGCGCCGCAGGTCGGCCATCGTTCTCGAATGGATCCCTTCAATCACTTCGTTGATGAACTGTTCGGCGCCGACGTAGAGCACCCGGGTCGCCGGGGCGCGGAACAGGAGCTCGTGGGCGATTGCCTGCATCAGATGGGTTTTGCCCAGCCCGGTCGGCCCGTAGATGAAGAACGGGTTGTACTGCTTGCCGGGAGCCTCGGCCACCGCGTGGGCGGCGGCCGCGGCCAGCTCGTTCGACTTGCCGATGACGAAGGTGTTGAACGTGTAGCGGTCGTTGAGCGGCTGGGCGCTGGGATTCACCGCGGTCTGCGTTGCCGACGGGTCGCTCGGCGCCTGCGGAACGAAGAGATCCATCTGCGGCCGCTTCTGCCGGTCGGCGGCGACACGGAACGACACGGCGACCGGTTCGCCGGCGGCCTGCGACGCGACTTCGGTCAGAGTGCGCCCGTACTTCTCTTCATTCCAGCGCTTGGCGAAGTCGTCGGGCGTGGTGACGACCAGCGTGCCGCTGT
>JBOHRZ010000166.1:0-6668 GCA_050732975.1 Gemmatimonadales bacterium | reverse complement strand
GTGGTTGCCGCGGCGCTCGCCGGCCTCTTGATCGGACTCGCGTTCCGGGCCGCACTGGCCGATGCGACCGCCATTGTCGCCGCAACTCGGGCGGTGGGCTACCTGTTGCTTGCCGCCGCGGTGGTCGTGTTCATCGTCGTGCCGTCGTTGCGCCGGGTCAGCGATGAGCAGGTGGCGCTCTACCTCGAGGAGCAGGCTCCCGAGTTGCGGCAGGTGATGATCAGCGCCATCGGTCAACTGCGTGACGAGGTCGCGCGCGGCGCGTCGCCGGCACTATACCGCAGAGTGATACAGCAGGCGATCGCCGAAATCGACCGGCTGGAGCGCGGTGCTGCTGTCGAGCGGCCGAGGACCCGTCGAGCCCTGCTGCGCTTCGGCGCCTTGGCCGCCGTCGCCGTGGTGCTGGTCGGGTTCGGTCCGGTGGCGGTGCGCGATATGGCGCGCATCCTGTTCGTTCCCTGGTCGCGGGCCGCGGCGGCGACGATCCCTGCGCTGTCGGTGTCGCCCGGCGATGTCTCCGTGCCGCGGGGTGCCTCGCTCGACATTCGGGCCGAATTGCGGGCACTCAACGACCATGGGGCCGTGATCGTGGTCGAACCCGACAGCAGCGCACAGGCGACGACGCTGCCGATGATCCACGACTCCACCGGCGTGGCGTACGTGGTCCGGTTGTTCGACATCAACCGGCCCACCCGGTATCACGTCGAGGCCGGTGGCTTGCGGTCGCCGACGTACCGGATCGCCGTGACCGATCTTCCCACCGTCAGGCAGCTCTCGCTCGAACTGCACTACCCGGCGTACACCCACCTGCCGCCGCAACGGATCGAGAACGGCGGCGACGTGGTGGCCGTGACCGGGACCCGGGCCGCGGTCGAGATCACCGCGACGTTGCCGATCCGCGGCGGCTCGCTGCGCTTCGACGACGGTTCGGTGGTGCCACTGGCGATGGACTCCACCGGCGCCCTGAGCGGATCGTTCCGGGTGGCGCACGACGGTTTCTATCGCGTCGACCTGATCGGATCGGACGGCTCGCGCGTGCCGGGGTCGGTGCAGCATTCCGTCGAGGCACTGGTCGATCATCCGCCGACGGTGCGGATCGAAAAGCCCGGTCGCGATACCCGCGTCACCGCCGTTGAAGAGGTACCGCTCTCGATCCGCGCCGGCGACGACTACGGCGTGACGAGGGTCGAGCTGCACTACAGCATCAACGGCGGCGCCGATCATGTAGTGGCGTTGACCGACAGCACCCATCGCTCGTCGCTCGACTTCAGCGCCATCCACGCCCTGTATCTCGATGAGCTGTCGCTCAAGGTTGGTGCGCTGGTGGCGTATCACGCGGTGGCACGTGACGGCGCCGGCAACACCGGGTAGAGCGACATCTACTTCATGGAGGTGCGCCCCTACGACCTCAATTACCACCAGGCCGACGACAACGGCGGCGGAGGCGGTGGAGGGGGCAGAGGGGGCGGCAACAATCCGGGACGCTTCACGGTGCGGCAGCGCGAACTGGTCGCCGGCAGCTTCAACTGGCAGCGCGACAGCGCGCGGACATCCGATCGCGACCGCCGCGCCAACGCAACGACGCTGGCCATCGGTCAGGGCAAGCTGCGCGACGACGTTGCCGCGCAGGCGCAGCAGATCCTGCAACGGGGCGTGGCCCAGGGCGACACGCTGTTCGTGCTGGTGCAGGCCGAGCTCGACAGCGCCGCCAAGGCAATGCAGCCGGCGGAGGATGCCCTCGGGCGGCACGTGATGGGCGAAGCGATTCCCGCCGAGGAGCAGGCCCTGCAACATTTGCAGACCGCCGATGACGCCTATCGCGATATCACGGTGCAGCGCCGGCAAGGGGGCGGCGGCGGCGGGGGCGGGGGCGGCCAAAGCGACCCGCAGGATCTCGCGGACCTCTTCTCGCTGCAGACCGATAAGCTCAAGAATCAGTACGAGACGCCGCGCAGCCAGACGTCCAGTCCGGCGCAGCAGGCGATCGACACCGCGAGGGAGAAGCTGCGCCAGTTGGCCCAGCGGCAGCAGCAGGAGAGCGATCGCGATCGCCGCATGGCCGACTCGCTGCAATCCCGCCTCGGTCGGCAGGGTGGAGGCGGCGGTGGCGGTGGCGGCGGAGGAGGAAGTCAGAGCGGACGCTCGGGCGGTCAGCGCGCGGCGGCGGGTCAGGGCGGACAGTCGGGTCGCGCCGCGCCCGACTCCATCGGACGGATTCCGACGTTGCAGAGTCTCGGTCGCTCGCCGACCAGCGGAGCGATGGGTTCGTCGCAGCGCGAACTGGCGCGACAGGCGGAGGAGCAAGCCCGCGAACTGGAGCGTCTGTCGCGGGAACAGAGCTCGGCCGAGCTTGCCGACGCGGCGCGCCGGCTCCAGGAGGCCGCCGACGCCATGCGTCAGGCCGCCGGCGGCGCTTCGAGTCAGGGCAAGACCGCAATGGATCGGTTGCGGCAGGCCGCGCAGAACATGCAGGGCGCCGAGGTCGGCCAGCAGCAACGCGCCCTGGGTGACCTGGCGCGACGCGCCGCCGAACTCGGCCGAAACCAGCGGGACATCGCCAACCAGGTGAACGGATTGCAAGGGGGGGGCGCGACGCCGGCGGACCGTGAGCAGCAGCTTTCGGCCCTCGATCGCCGCAAGGATTCGCTTGCCAACGCAGTGGCCGCGCTCGGTGATGACGCCGGACAGACCGCACGGCAGCTCGGTCGCGATCAACCGAGGGCCGCCGCCGCTGCCCAGACCGCGGCCGACGATATCCGCGACAGGCATCTGGCCGACAACATCGCCTACTCGAAGCAGGTGATGCGGGGCGGTTCGCCGCAATACGCGCGCACCCTCGAAGGCGAGATCGGGGAGTCGCTGGACAGCATCGCCAGCAAGCTCAGCGCGGCGGCCGGCTCCAGTGATCTCCCGCGCGAGCAGCAGCAGGTTGCCGCCATGGACCGTGCCCGCGACCTGGTGAACGGACTGCAGTCGCTGCGCGACAGAACGACCGCGGGGCTGGACTCGGCCGGCTCACTCTCGGATCAGCGGTCCGGGCAATCCGGGCACTCCGGGCGCTCCGGGCGGACCGGGCAGGCGGGGCAATCCGGGCGCTCCGGGCAATCCGCGCAGTCTGGCCAATCCGGGCAGTCCGGGCAATCCGGCCAGTCAGGGCAATCCGGACAGTCAGGGCAACCCGGCGAGTCCGGTCAGTCCGGGCAATCCGGGCAATCCGGCCAATCCGGGCAATCCGGCCAATCCGGGCAATCCGGCCAATCCGGGCAATCCGGCCAATCAGGGCAGTCCGGCCAATCCGGGCAATCCGGACACTCCGGGGGTTCGCAGCCTGCAAATGGGCAGGGCGGAATGGGCGGCCGCAATGCCGGCGGCGCAACCCGGGGAGGGGGAGGGGGCGGCATCGGCGATCCGCGCCAGTTCCGCGGCGAAATCGGCGGCCGGATCCAGGACGCCGAGTCGTTGCGCCGCGATCTCGCCGCACAGGGAGTTGATGTGCGCCAACTCGATCAGGCGATCGGATCGCTTCGGCGGCTGCAGGATGTGACCGATCCGGGCCGCGCCGATCAGTTGCAGGCAGCGATCATCGCCGGGCTCAAGGACTTCGAGTTCAACGTCTGGCGGAAGTTCAACGGCGATCCCGCGAATCAGCCGGCACTCGGCGCTCTGTCGCAGGTTCCGCCGGAGTATCGCGCGATGGTTGAGGAGTACTACCGGTCCCTGGCGCGAAAGGGCCCCGATTGACGTAGCCCGCAGTGTCGCGCGGGCGTGGCAGGCGCATTCCAGCGTTCGCCGTTGGTTCTGTCCCACACACGGCGGTGAAGAGGCTGTGGTATCGAAAACGATATGCTGGTCCGGGACTTATCTCCCGAACGATCGCGGCTGAACCGATTGACGCCCTCCGCGACCGGGCAGCCAGTGTCGGTGGCGGCACCGGGCTGCCGCCGATGGACCGATGTTTGCAGGACTACGGTTTCGAATGCCTTCACAAACGCAGACCCAGACTACCACGGACGCCCTGTGGCGCCGGTGGCGTGATCAGGGAGATGTCGAGGCCCGCCGCGAATTGCTGGGCCGATATCTCGGGCTGGTGCACCACGCCGCCCGCGAAGTTGCGCCGCGCGTCCGTGATGCCGTTTCGCTTGACGAACTGGTGTCCGCCGGTTCGCTGGGTCTGTTGCAGGCAATGGAAGGCTTCGACATCGATCGCGGCCTGGCGTTTTCCACCTTTGCGATGCGCAGAATTCGTGGCGCGATCCTCGACGAACTGCGCGCCCGGGATCCACTGTCGCGTGCCGATCGGGCCCACGTCCGCCAGCTTGATTCGGCGGTGGCGACCCTGGAGCAGCGCGCGGGACGCGCGCCGACACACGGCGAGGTCGCCCAGCATCTGGGTATCGACCATGCCACGGTGCACCGGTGGCGGGAGCGCACGGCGCATGCGGGCGCAGTGTCGCTGGAGAGTGAGCCAAACGGCCGCGTTCTCGCGGACCAGATCGGCGACAACGGCGACGAGGCGGTGCATCGGGCGCTGGAGATCACCGAACGCCGCGGCGTGATCCAGGCGGCGCTTGAAGGGCTGCCTTCGCGCGAGCGCCTGGTGGTGTCGCGCTCCTACTTCGAGGATCGCCCGCTTCGCGAAATCGCCGCCGAGCTCGGCGTCACCGAGTCGCGGGTCTGCCAATTGCGCGCCCAGGCGCTGGCCAGACTCCGCCGGGTACCGAATCTCCAGTTCGCCCACGAATAGATCGCCGGCCAGCGCCGGCGATAGATGGCGAGCTTGATCGTTCAAGTCCCCAGTTGGTCGTCTGACCGATCGCTGCTGTTCGCATCCCATATCGCCGTTGACTCGCACTGACCACGGCCGTACCCTTGGTGGTCGCCACGCCACGCCACGCCACGCCACGCCACTCCACGCGGTCGGGCGTGGTCGAGAGCGCGTACCGATTCGAGCGGCGATGTGTCCGTGGATGAGGTTTGGTGCCAATGCGGCGTTCCTCCCCGCGTTTCTCATCAGCAGTGGCTGAGCGGCAGCCCGAGAGGATCCTCCGCGCCATGGCTGCGCGCGTGGTGCGCTTGGAGCGTCAGCCAAGCAATGCAGCGCCGGACATCGGCTTCCGCGAAATCTCGATCGGATACACCTGCGCGATTACAGCGGACGGTGCTGAAGGACCGCCACGCCCGCATGACGGCGAGCGATTGGCTCGGCGGAAC
The DNA here is from genome assembly GCA_050732975.1 of Gemmatimonadales bacterium. Lineage (GTDB taxonomy): Bacteria > Gemmatimonadota > Gemmatimonadetes > Gemmatimonadales > GWC2-71-9 > Palsa-1233. The sequence continues at coordinate 1,457 of JBOHRZ010000166.1, read as the reverse complement.
CGATGACCGTATCGTGCTTGCGACTTGGCGAATCCGAGTACGTGCTCGTGGATTCGCCCGCCGTACACCCGCTCGGGACACTCCTGATCGGTTTCTGCGATGACGACATCCTGTCCTCCGCCGCCGAACTGATTCGACACTGGCGCGTGAGCCCGTGGTGCCCGACCGCGCTGGTGAGCGCCCGCACAACGACGCGATCCACAATCGACGTCCTCGGACCGGCAGCGATGCACGTCGCGACGTTCGAGTCGAGCGCACTTCCGCCGCCATCGATGCTTCGTGAAGCGGTGGTTCGGCGCACTGTTCCCGATTCAGCGGACTTGGCCGCCTACCTGGCTTTCCGGACGTCGAGCCGGATCGCAGCGCTGTTTACGTCTGTTTTGGAAGGCGACGGCGCCACGCGATCGTTGCGCCGTTCGGGCCGCCGAATTGGCCGGTGGTCGCCGCACGAGTGGGTGCTGATCGACCGATGTGTTAAGACAATCGCCGGAGCAATGAACCACGGATGGAACGAAGCTGCAGCCGCGAAGTCTGCCGCCGTTCACGTGAAGACGCTGTCCGGGTGGTGCAGGCGGTACTTCAACGCCGATTGGCGGGAGGTGGCGGGATTCGGAGCGTGGGAGCCCGTTCTCGAGCTCGCCTTGCGCGAGGCGGGCTATGTAACGATCGGTTGAAAGCAGACCAACTTGGCGGAAATGGCCAATACTAGCCGTTTTCGGGCTGGCGCAGAATCCGCTGAGGTGGGAAGTTTGCTCATAGGCCGACAAACAGTCGTCGAGTGGGGTTCGGGTAACGTGGGACCGGACGACGGCGACCCAGACATGAGGGACAGCGATATGCCCTGCCTGAGGCGGGCGACCGATTCTCGACAATCTACCTCCCGTCCGAATCCCAAGCGGGCACTCCTCTTGGTGGTCGGTGCCGTTGTTGTCGCGACCGCCTGTTCGACCGCGATCTCGTCGGCGCCTGCGACGCTTGAAGGCGCCTGGGGTGGTCAGGACATCTGGGCGCATGATTCGGGCGCGGCGAAAGCGTTCGTAGTGAAGGTGGCGTGCTGGAGTGCGCTTTTTCAAGCGCCAATTCCCGTTAATGACTCAGCGCAGTTCACTGCGGCTGGAACGGTAATCCTCGCTTCGTGGTCGCCACTAAATGGCACCCCGGTGCATATGTCAGGGAGGATAACCCGCGGCGAACTCGACGTCGACCTCAGCATTTTCAACTCGCCGACCGGTCAATGGGAAGAACCGCGGCAGTATTCCCTGATCGCGAACGCTCCAGCTAAGTGGCGAGACAACTACTGCATTCAATAGGTCGCCGGATTGCTTTGGAGTTGACCCGGTTTCGTGGAGACCTCACCATTTGGGACGGAGGTCTTCACCATGGCACGACGAACGTACCCCCCGGAGTTCCGCCAGCAGCTGATCGCCCTGGTCCAGGCCGGTCGCACGCCGGAGTCA
>JBOHRZ010000165.1:0-6673 GCA_050732975.1 Gemmatimonadales bacterium | reverse complement strand
AGCCCGCAAGCCACGCTCGCCGAGCTCGATCATCACGGCAACGTGGCTCCGTGGCAGGCGGTTGCGCGCGAGCGCGGACTGCTGCTACGCTGGCTGCCGCTTGATCCGGCCAGCGGCGAGCTGCGTCTCGAACAGCTATCCGACATCATCGGGCCGCGCACCCGCCTGCTCGCCATCGGCGCCGCGTCGAACCTGCTGGGCACCATGCCGGATGTCACGGCTGCCGCGCGGATGGCACGGGCCGCCGGCGCGCTCGTGTTCGTCGATGGCGTGCACTACGCGCCGCACAGCCTTCCCGACGTCGCGGCGCTGGGGGCCGATTTCTTCGCGTGCTCGGCGTACAAGTTCTACGGTCCGCATGTCGGCGTGCTCTGGTGCCGGCGGGAGATCGGCGCTGCTCTTGACGTACCCAGGCTCGATCCCGCGCCGGACACGATGCCCGAACGGCTCGAGACCGGCACCCAGAACCACGAGGGCATCGTCGGCGCGGCGGCGGCACTCGACTGGCTGGCCTCGCTGTCCGGCGGCGGACCACTCCGTGCCGCGCTCGAGCTCACGTATCGCGAGCTGCATTGTCGCAGTGGAGAACTCTTCGCCGAGCTTCATCATGGACTCGCTGCGATCGAAGGAGTTCAGGTCTTCGGTCCGCCGGCCGGTGGCCGGCGAACGCCGACCCTGTCGTTCGCGCTCCGGGGCCACGATCCCGCCGCCATCGCGGCCGCTCTCGCGGCAGACGGGTTATTCGTCTCGCACGGCGACTTCTACGCGGCGACCGCCGTGAATCGCATCGGCCACGCCGGCGACGGCGTAGTCCGGATCGGCCTCGCCTGCTATTCCACGCGTGACGAAGTGGACCGAGTGATCGATGCCGTCGCTCGCATCGCAGCGGGAGCTACGGCAGCGGCTCCGCGACCCTGAGGGCGACGCCGGGATCCAGTTCGGCGGGCGGCAATCCGAAGTGGGCGTCGGCGAGTGTATCGAGCCACCCGGTTTCGCTTCGTCCGTGACCGCGCAGCGCGTCGCGCCGTACCGATTTGCTCCGGAGAATGGCCAGTTCGCCGTTGGGATCGGCGCGGAAAACTGCCGATTCGTCACTGGCGAGCACCGAACGGACGTACTGCGTGGCCCGGTCGAGATGCAGTGCAATGCTCTCCGATGCCAGGTCCCAGCGGCTCTGGTCCTGCGCCACCTGCAGCCCCAACTGCCAGGGACGCGAGTCGGTGAGGCGAACCAGCCCGCGGAACAGCCGCCGGTTGGTGCGCACCGAAAAAATCGTGGGCGAGAGAATTCGCTCCAGGTGCGCATCGGCGGCCCGATGGTCGAGGCGGATCAGGTCCCGGGCCGCAGCCGGTACCGCGTCGGCAAGCGCCAGCTCGGCCCGCGCCTCCCACCAGGTGTGGCCCATGGCCCGGGTACTGCTGGTGACCACCAGGCGATGCGGCACGAAGTAGTTGTGCGCCACCGTGTCGGCGGCGAGATGCGCGAGATAGCCATAGCCGAACGCCCGTAGCGCATCGCTCGGAGCGAGGTTGCGCACTTCGAGGCCGACGTGCCATGCGTGACAGTGCCGGTCAGCCGGCGCGAACTTCTTCGCCATCGTCGTGTCGGCGGCGATGTTGCCGTAGAGGAAGTCGTACGGATAGGTGCGCAGCAGGTCGGCGATCGCCTGCGGCAGCAATTGGAGCGAGCCGAGGACCCGCTCGCCGAGGACCACGTGGGTACCGGGCGTCCAGGCGTGCAGCGGGTGGGGAAAGCACAACAGCACCGCGGCGACGACGAGGAACGCCGCCACCATCTTCACCGGCGGCCTCGCCTCCGCGGCCGGACCAGACGTCGCAACCGGGCAATCATGCCGGCCCCCTGGCGCGCGGTGCTCAGCGCGGTGGTGACGTCGAGCGCAACGGTTTCGATCTCCTCCTGGATCACGCCGATCACCGCGTCGAATTCGGCCAGCCGCTCCTTGGCCCGACGGACTCCGCGGTCGACATCGGACCGCAGCCGGCGCGTGGTGTCGACGATCTCCTGGGCTTCGTTGTGCGCCAGCTCGGCGACGTCCACTCCCCGCTCGCTCAGTCGGCGCACCGCTTCAAGCGTCGGTTGCAGGTCGGCGTGCAGGTTGGCCAGCTCGCGGGCGAGCGACGTACTGCGGGTGCGGGCTTCCCTGGCAACCTGCACCATGATCGCCGTGACGATCAGGGAGCAGATCGCGATGACGAGCACTGAGATGCCGACGAACGGTGGAACCCAGCCTGCCATGAGCCCTCGGTTTCCGGCGCGGTTCGATTACCGTGCTTCAAGAATAATCGGCCCGCCGCCGCTTGCCCCTTCGGTTCTTCGCAACGAGCTTTGCGCCATGGCCCCACGTTTTGTAATTCGCGGCGGCGTGCCGCTCGCCGGCACCATCCGCCCGGCCGGGAACAAGAACGCCGCACTGCCGGTGATCGCCGCGACGCTGCTCGCCGACGGTCCGGTCACGCTCCATGCCGTACCCCGGATCCGCGACGTCGAAACCCTGCTCGAACTCGTCGCCGATCTCGGCGCCTCGGTGACGTGGACCGCCCAGAATACGCTGACCATCGATGCCCGCCCGGCCGGTCCCCGGCCGCTCAACCCGCAACTATGCACCAGGATCAGAGCCTCGATTCTCCTGGCGGGTCCCTTGCTGGCTCGATTCGGCAAGGTGGTCCTCCCGCCTCCCGGTGGAGACGTGATCGGCCGCCGTCGCATCGACACCCATTTCCTGGCGCTGGAACGCCTCGGCGCTTCGGTGGCCGTCGGCGACGCCTACACTCTCACCGCGAAGTCGCTCACCGGGGCGGATGTGTTTCTCGATGAACCGAGCGTGACCGGGACCGAGAACGCCCTCATGGCGGCGGTCATGGCGCGCGGTCGTACCGTGCTCCGCAACGCCGCGTCCGAACCGCACGTGCAGGACACCGCGCGGTTCCTCGTGTCGCTCGGCGCCCGGATCGACGGGATCGGCAGCAACACGTACACCATCGAGGGTGGCCGCCCGCTGCACGGCGGCACCTTCACCCTCGGCCCGGATCACATCGAGGTGGCATCGTTCATCGGTCTTGCGGCGGTTACCAGGGCGGCCATCACGATCGACGGTGTCCGCGTTGACGATCTGCGCAGCACCATCCTCGGATTCGAACGGCTGGGGATCCGGGTGCGCGCCAGTGACGACCGGCTCGTCATCGACGCGAACCAGGAACGCCGCATCCGCCCCGACTTCGGCGGTCACGTACCCAAGCTGGAGGACGGCCCCTGGCCGGCATTCCCGGCCGACGCCATGTCGATCGCCGTGGTGGTTGCCACCCAGTGCGAAGGCATGATCCTGATTCATGAGAAGATGTTCGAGTCGCGGCTCTTCTTCGTCGACAAGCTGATCGGAATGGGCGCGCGTATCGTGCTGTGCGACCCGCACCGCGCGGTAATCAGCGGCGCTTCGCGCCTGCACAGCGGCCGGGTCGAATCGCCGGACATCCGCGCCGGGATGGCGATGGTGATCGCCGCCCTCGCCGCTGACGGCATCAGCGAAATCCATAACATCGGTCAGGTCGAGCGGGGCTACGAACGGATCGACGAGCGCCTGCGGGCTCTGGGCGCCCGGGTGGAGCGTGTCGACGGTTGACGAGCGACCGATCGCGGGCGCCGTTCCCCGCTGGGAGATCCCCGGCTGGCGGGAACGGTTCGGGCTGATCGCAGGGGTGACGGGGCGGGGAAGCGATTCCGCCGCGCCGTTCGATCTGGGATTGTACGCCGACGTCCCCGTGGCGGAATCGATGCGCCGCTGGGCCGAATTCCGCGATGCCTTTGCCGGCGTCGAGGGAATGGTGATCTCCCGGCAGGTGCATGGAACCGCCCTCCGCTGGCATCGCGAACTTCCTGCCGGCTGGCTGCTGCTTGACGGACTCGACGGGCACGCCACCGCGGCCGGGTCGCGGCTGCTGCTGGTGACCGTTGCCGACTGCGTTCCGATCTACCTGGCGGCACCAAAGCACGGGGTCATCGCGCTGCTCCACGCCGGTTGGCGAGGCACCGCCGGTGGGATCCTGCGGGCCGGACTTGATGTTCTGCACGCCGTAGCCGGGACCGATCCGCGAGACGTGGTAATGCATTGCGGGGTGGCCATTTGCGGCTCGTGCTATGAAGTGGGTCATGAAGTTGCGGAGGCGCTCGGTGTGATGACCACCGGTGTCGAGCGGGTGCATGTCGACCTGCGGTCGATCCTCGCCGATCAGGGCGCAGCCCTCGGGGTCGGTGAAGTGACAGTGAGCGGGCACTGTACCGCTCATGAACCCGCCGCGTTCTTTTCGCACCGCCGGTCGGGAGGTCGCGACGGCCGCATGGTGGGGTACCTGGGCCGGATCGCCGCAGGCTGACGCCGATCGGGCGCCGTCGCCCGTTGACTGGGACATCATTCCGGCCTTATGTTCAGGCGTTGGGGCAACTTGCGTCGGTCTGCGAGGTGTCGGGTTTCCCCCGGCATTTTTTGTTTCTCCCCTACACGAACGGTCAGCCCAGCTCCCCGATCCGGGGAGGCGACGAGCCCCGCTGGACGGGGCGCAGGAGAAGGATCTGATGGCGACATCCGCCGATCTGGTTTCAGCATTTCGCGAGCTGTCGAACGCCAAGCAACTGGAGCGTTCGGAACTGCTCGAGCTGCTGCGCGACGGGATTCACGCCGCGCTGATGAAGAAGTACGGACCGAACGTCCGGTTTGAGCTCAACGTCGACGAGCTGCAGGGTTCCCTGCAGGTTATCCGGCTGCGGCAGGTCGTCGAGACCGTCGAGGACCCCAGCGCCCAGATCGGCCTGGAGGAGGCGCGATTCGAGGATCCCGGCTTCCAGGTCGGCGACGTCCTCGAGGAAGAAGTGCCCTTCGACGTGCTCGGCCGTCTTGCGGTGCAGGCCGCCAAGCAGCGCATCATCCAGAGGGTCCGCGAAGGGGAGCGGAATCGCATTCGCGATGAATTCGCCAACAAGGTGGGCGAACTGCTCTCCGGCGAGATCCAGCAGATCGAGCGCGGCAAGTTCGTGATCATGCTGAACAAATTCCGCGAGGCGGAGGCGATCGTCCCGTACCGCGAGCAGAATCACCGCGAGCATTTCCACCAGGGCGATACCATCCGCGCGGTGCTCAAGCGGCTGGAGGAAACGCCCAAGGGGCCGCGGCTGATCCTGTCGCGCGGCGATCCGCTCTTCGTGATCGCGCTGTTCAAGCTCGAAGTGCCGGAGATCCAGCAGGGCGTGGTCGAAGTGCGCGGCATTGCGCGCGAAGTCGGCAGCCGCACCAAGGTCGCGGTGATCTCGCGCGACGACGCGATCGATCCGGTGGGAGCCTGCGTGGGGCTCAAGGGCTCGCGGGTCCAGGCCGTGGTCAACGAGCTCGGCGGCGAGCGGATCGACATCGTACCGTGGTCGCCCGACCCCGAACGATTCGCCCGGCTGGCGCTGGCGCCGGCCCGCGTCGCCAAGGTCTTTTCCGATCCGGCGACCAAGACGATCCAGGCGGTCGTCGACGAAGACCAGTTGTCGCTGGCGATCGGCCGCAACGGCCAGAACGTTCGGCTGGCGTCGGAAATGACCGGCTGGAAGATCGATCTCTACTCCAGCCGCGAATGGCTGGAGCGGGGCGGCGAAGGGCCGCTGTTCGTCCTGCCGCCCGTCGAGGAAGAAGCGGAAACGCAGGTGCTGCTGTCGCAATTGGAAGGACTGTCGCCCGAACTCGTGGCGGTTCTCGACCAGGCGCGCTACACCACCTTGAAGGACGTGATCGACCTCGAGCCGGAAGAGATCGTGCGGATTCCCGGCATGACGGCGTCGACCACCGAGGAGCTGGTGAAGTTCCTCAGCGAGTTGACCGAGGAGGAGCCCGAAGTTGGCGACGCCGGACCCAGCGCATGAACCGCTGCTCGGGCTGGTTGGCCTGGGAGTGCGTGGCGGGTTGGCGATGCCGGGAGTCGAAGTGGCCCGGGCGTGGTTACAGCAGGGCAAGTGTCACGCGATCATGCTGGCGCAAGACGCGTCGCCGCGATCGCGGCTCAAGGTAGTCCGGCTGGCGAAACGTTCGGGCGTGCCGATCGTCGCCGGGCCCGATGCGGAAACGCTCGGCGCGCGGCTCGGCCGCCCGCCGGTGATGGTGGTGGCGGTACGGGACCGTTCGCTTGCCGCGGGAATCATCGCGGCGGCGCGGACCGGTGATCGATTGATGGAGGATTGAGTGGTCAAGAGCAGAGTGCACGATCTGGCTGCGGAATTCGGCGTCCCGGCTGAACAGCTGATGGGAATGCTGCGTGACATGAACATCTTTGTCCGCAGCCACCTCTCGGCGCTGGAACCCGATCAGGTGTCCGCAGTCCGCGTGCGCTGGGAGCGCGAGAAGCGCAAAGCGGCCGAGGCGCCGACGCCGAAGAAGGGACGTCGCAAAGCGGTCGAGGCTGTCGCGCCCGCACCGACGGCGGAGGCCAAGCCGGTGCGCCGCCGCCGCACTGCCGCTGAAGTCGCCGAACAGGAAGCCCGGGCCGCCGCCGAGGCCGAGAAGGAGGCCGCTGCCGGTGGCTTCGAGATGGAGCCGCTGGCGCTGGAAGCTCCGGCGGGAGAGCCCGTCAAGCCGGGGCTCTCGATCGAGGAACGCGCCCGGCTGTTGTTCAAGGACCTGCCGTCC
>JBOHRZ010000164.1:0-6755 GCA_050732975.1 Gemmatimonadales bacterium | reverse complement strand
AGCGACTGCCGCTCGGCGCCCGTAGCGTCGGCCGTGGCAGCGACCTGATGGTGCGACTCGTCGAGTGGCTGGCGTGCCCCGCGCCGGAAGTGATTGGCGATGATGTTGCGCGCCACGGTGGTGAGCCAGGCGACCGGCTCACGCGGCACGCCGGACGCATGCCACGCCCGCACCGCCCGGAGCCAGGTCTCCTGGGTCACGTCCTCGGCGAGGTCGCGGTCACCGTCGCAGCGCCCGATAACGAACCGGTACAGTCCGTCGATCGTCGCCTGATAGATCGCCTTGATCTCGTCTTCACCGGGGACGTGGGTCATTCACTCTCCGCGTTCATCTACTACTATGACCCGGAGGGGGCGGAAAACCCACGGCGGGGAACTCTGGCGCCCTGACCGGCCTCCGCGGCCGCCATCGCACCGCGAGGCTCGGCGCCCATCCCGTCGATCAGCGGCGTTCCGCGCGACGTTTTGAACGCGGATAACAACGGATGGCGCGGATCACGCGGATAGAGCTTGGGGTGGGCTCCCCGCACAATGAAGCTCCGCTCGCGCAGCAACGCTTCGCCCTGTTTTGATGTTCGGTACCCCAGCCCTATCCGCTTGATCCGCTCCATCCGTAGTTATCCGCGTCCCCCGTCGGCGTGCATTATCTGGCCAATGGAGTCATTGGGCGCCGAGCCAACGGTCCGACTCCTCGACAACGCTAGATTGCAGGTGCCTCGCACCATCCGTCCGGAGCGTCCCCCGATGATGTTGCATCGCGCACCTGTTCTCACCCTGGCTGCCGCAGTGGCAGCGGGATTGCCGTCGCCGTCGTCCGCACGGGGTCATGGCCCCGCTGAGTTGCGCATCACGGTGGCCAACGATTCGATCTACGCTCTCGCCGTCGATTCCGCTGCCTATCGCGAATATCCTTTCGTCTATCTCCTCGATGAGGGGATCGTCCGCTACGAGACCGACGGCCGCGGCACTCGCACCTACCACCAGGTGGTTCAGATTCTCAAGCCGGCCGGTGTGGCGCGCTGGGCTGAGCAGCGTGTGGCCTACCAGCCCGACCGCGAGAAGGTCATCGTCAACTGGATGCGGGTGGTGAAGCCTTCCGGCGAAGTGATCAGCGACAAGCCGACCCAGGCGCAGACATCCGACGTCCCGGCGGCGGTCGCCAATCCCGTCTACACCGAGACGAAGGTGATCCGCTATTCACTCGCCGATGTCGCGCCGGGCACACTGGTCGACCTGAGCTGGACGATCGAGACGACTCACCCGCCGATGCCGGGTGACGGGCTCAATTCGTGGAACATATCATTGCCCACTCCCGGGATGCGGTCGCACTTCGCCGTCGATGTCCCGGTGTCGATCACGCCGCACATCGTCGAGCAGCACCTCGACTTCAAGCGCACCGAAAAGGTGGCGAACGGCCGCCGCATCTATTCGTGGGCCGCCCAGAACGTGATGCCGCCCAAGGGCGAGATGTTCGCGCCCGATTCGAGCCTGCCTGCGATGTCGGTCCGTGTCGGGCTGCCGATCACCTGGGACGGGATCGGTAAATGGTACAATAGCCTTTCCCGGGACCGTTACGTGCTGTCCGCGGCAGACGCCGCCGTGGTCGATTCGATCGTCCGCAGCGCGAAGTCGCGTGCCGATACGCTCGACGACCTCCATCGCTGGATCGCCCAGGATCTCCGTTACGTCTCGGTGGCTCTCGGCATAGGCGGCTACCAGCCCCGCGAGCCGGACGCAACCATCGCCACCGGCTACGGCGACTGCAAGGACAAGGCGACCCTGTTCATTGCCGCGACGCGTCATCTCGGCATCACGGCGTATCCCGTGCTGCTCAATTCGTCCGGTGGCACCGATCGTGCGCTCCCTGCCGCCGAGGCGTTCGATCACGTCATCGCGGCGGTGCCGAGCAGCACTCGCCAGGGCCTCACCTACATCGACCTCACGACATATGCGTTCACGCACGGCGACATTCCCCCGTCGTACCAGGGCGGATTCGGACTCGTCGTGCATCCCGACGGTGCTACACAGGAGATCACGTTCCCCAGGGACTCTGCCGCCGACACCGACCAGAGCTTTGTCGGCGAACTCGCCGCCGACGGAAGCGTTTCCGGGACGTTCAGTATCGTCGTGCACGGTGGACAGCCGGCGCTGTTCCGCATTCTCAAGCAGTCGTCGGATTCAGCTCAACTTGCGATCCTCAAGCGCATCGCGCCCAAGCCGTTCCCGGGAATGACGGTCGACACCGTGATCGTGCTCGAGCAGTCCGATTCGGTGCCGTCACCGACGATCCGGTTCGTCGAGCACGGCGGCAGCGGCGCCAAGTCTGCCGGCCAACTCAGCATCCTCAGCATACCGGCGATGTTCCGCGGCCCGGGCGCCGCGGTCAACAATACGATTCAGGAGCTGCAACGCGACCCGCGCAAGCTGCCGATCGATGCCTCGCGCGTGCACGGCAGGGGCACCGGTCGGGCCGAACTGCATCTCACGTTGCCGGCAGGCTGGACCGCCCAACTGCCGCCCGCGGTGACCGCCGACGGAGAGTTCGGCAACTATCATGCGGAGTACACCCAGGTCGGGCGCGAACTGCGGATCGTACGGACCGCCACCGGGAAGACCGGAGTCTACCCGCCATCGTCGATCGGAGCGCTGGTCGACTGGTTCAAGGCGATGGGCAAGGACGACGCCGAGTTCATCGCGATCAGTCGGCAGTGAGCGGGAATGTGTCGCGCTACCCCGCCCTGAGCACGTCCATCGGTTCGAGCCGGGCCGCGCGTCGCGCCGGGAACCAGCTCGCGACCAGCGCCACCCCGGTGACCAGCACGAGGACCCCGGCGAATGCCGCGGCGTCGGTGGGACTCACCTGATACAGCAGATGCTTCAGAGTCCGCGTCGCCGCGAGCGCGGCCGCGGCGCCAACTGCCGCTCCGAGCGCGGCGAGCATCATTCCCTGCCGCAGCACCAGCAGCACGACATCCGACGCTGACGCTCCGAGCGCCACGCGCACGCTGATCTCGCGCCCGCGCTGGGCCACGAGGTAGGAGATCACGCTGTAGATGCCGAGCGTGGCGAGCAGCAATGCCACGGCGCCGAAGATCCCCACCACCAACAGCATGAAGCGTTGGTCGGCCACTGAGCTGCCGACGATCGTTTCCACCGTCTGGAACCGCATCGGCACGTCAGAGCGCATCGCGGTGAATGCCTGCCGCGCGGCCGCGATGGTCGGCGTCTCCCGGTTGGTCGCCATGATCAGGTACATCTGGTCGGAGTTGCCCGGCCGCTGGGCGTACGACACGTACACCGCCGGCTGCGGATCGCGGGCGAGGTTTTCCTCGCGGGTGTCGCCGACCACCCCGACAATGGTGAGCGGAGTGAGGTCACCGTCGATGTTGCCGAACTCGATCACCTTGCCGATGGCGCTCTGACCAGGCCATTGCGCACGTGCCAGCGCGGCGTTCACCACCGCCACCTCCGGCGACCCGGCGCGATCGCCCTCGTCGAAGACGCGCCCCTTGATCAGCGGAATGTCGAGCGCGTTGAAGTAGCCGGGACTCGCCAGCCGGTAGGTCGCGAAGCCGCTGCGGGAGCGGTCATGCAGCGACTGCTGGAAGCTCTGCAGCAGGCCCTCCATGGTAATCTTCACGCCCGCGCCAGGGAGTACCAGGAAGATCCCGTTGCTGCTGCCGCCGGAGAACGGCTCGGCGTCGGAGATTCCCACGCCGGTCACTCCGCGAATCGCTTCGGCCCGGGCGGCGAGCTGGTCGTAAAATTGCGTACGCCGGGAGAGCGCGGTGCTGTCGCGTCCGGGATCGAATGCCATCCCGGCTACCACGACGCCGTGGGTACGGAATCCCGGATTGATCGTCATCAATCGCACGAAGCTTCGCGCCAGCAATCCGGCTCCGATCAGCAACACCACCGTCATGGCGAGCTGTGCTACAACCAGCGAACCGCGGACGCGATAGCTCGCAGCGCCATGCCCCTGCGACCGCTGCGACTGCGCCAGCGCTGAGTGCAGATCGGCTCCTGCGCCCCGCCATGCGGCGACGACGCCGAGCCCGACGGTCATCGCCACAGTGAGGAGCACGGCGAAGAGCAGCACCCAGCCATCGAGGTGCAGCTCGCCGACCCGCGGAATCATCGCGGGCCGCAGCGCAAGCAGGATGCGCATCCCCGCCGCGGCGAGCAGCAGGCCGCCGGCGCACCCCGCGATCGAGAGGACTCCCGCCTCAATGAGGAACTGCTGTGCCAGTCGCGATCGCGCCGCGCCGATGGCCAGCCGCACCGCGATCTCCCCTTCGCGTGCGGCGAGCCGGGCGATCAGCAGATTGGCGACATTGGCGCAGGCGATCAGCAGCAGCACCACCGACGCTCCCAGCACCAGCAGGAGCAGCACCGAGAAATTGCCGACGATCTGCTCTCGCAGCGGAATCGCGGTGCCGCTGAACGTCCAGGTGGCGTCGCCGATGGTCGCATGCAGCCGGCGGAGCTGGAGCGCGACGTCGTTGGCGGCCTGCGCCGGGGTCACGCCGCTTTTCAACCGGGCGATCACATTCCAGTTGTGCGCCGTATAGCTGGTGTTCTTCGCGAAGGTCTCCCGCGGATACCAGAGATCGACGCCCGCCGGGAACTCCTGCCCTTTCGGGAGAACCCCCACGACGGTCACCGGCGTGTCGCCGCTGCGCAGCGTCGCTCCGATCGCGCCCGGGGCGCCGCCGAACTCGCGCATCCAGAAGCCATAGCTTATCACCGCTGCCGTCGGGGCGTTGAGCTGTTGCTCGCCGGGCGCGAACAGGCGGCCGACCAGCGGCTTGACGTCGAGGACGTCGAAGAACCGCCGTGACACCGCCGAGGCGTCGATCCGGGTCACGTTGCCGTGGTCGGCGACCGACATCCCGATCCGGTCGTATTCGGCGACGGCGCGAAGGGTGCTGTTGGCGCCGGCGAGATAATCGAAGGTCGGGTCGGCGAAGTGCAGATCCTTCGCCTTGGCGTCGAGCCCCCAGAGCTGCACAAGCTCCGCGGGCCGGTGGAACGGCAGCGGCTGGAGCAGCACACCGTTGACCACGGTGAAGATCGCCGTTGTCGCTCCGATGCCGAGGGCAAGAGTGACGGCCGCGACGACGGCGAAGCCGGGCGACTTGCGGAATTGACGGAGGGCGAAGCGGATATCCTGCGCGACGGCACCGAGCCGTTCGCGCGTGCGGGCGCGTTGCATGTGGGCGACCTCGAGCGAGATGGAATACCGGCGAAGATCCTCGACGTCGCCGAAGCGGCGGCGTGCCTCGGCCGCGGCATCGTCGGGCAACGCACCTGAGGCTTCGAGCGAGCGGGCACGCATGGCGAGGTGAAAGCGGACTTCATCGTCGACGTCGCGGGCGACTTCGTCTTCGGTCAGGCGAAGCCGGAAGACGCGGCGCACGCCGGGACGGATCCGCACCGTCACCTCGTCTCGAGGATCCGGCCCACCGCCACCGCGTACCGCCGCCACGTCGCTGCTTCGGCGCGGAGCTGGGCGCGGCCGCGCGTCGTGAGCGAGTAGTACTTCGCCCGGCGGTTGCTGTCTGATGTGCCCCACTCGGAGGTGATGGCGCCGGCGTCCTCGAGGCGGTGCAGCGCCTTGTAGAGGGCCGCGTCGACGATCACCAGGTCGCCGCCGCCGTGCTGCTCGATCCACTCGGCGACGGCGTACCCGTGCATCGGCCGCCAGGAAAGGGTCTTGAGTACCAGGATATCAAGGGTGCCGTGCAGCAGATCGCTTCCGTCGCGGGCCATCCGACCTCCCCAAACCAGGTTGGGGCAAGATAGCCCGTGGTCGAGCGAGGCGTCAAGCGGACGCGCTGAGCTGGCTCAGCCCGACGAGAATGCCGATGCCCTCGAGCACCTTGACGAGATTGGCGAGGGTAGCGAGATAATCGATGGGAGAGTCGTTGGCGCGCGCCATGCGTGACTGACGGCGTGATCCACCTGGCGAGGAGAGAATCAATGCGTATCGCGATCAATGGCATCGGCATCGCCGGTCCGACACTCGCATGGTGGCTCCGCCATTACGGCCACGAGCCGGTGCTGTACGAACGCGCACCGGCGTTGCGGACCGGTGGCTATCTGATCGACTTCTGGGGGCTCGGATACGAGATCGCCGAGCGGATGGGGATCATCGGTACGGTGCGGGACCGGGCGTACGAAGTCCGGCGGATGGACATGGTCGATGCCAACGGGCGCGTCGAGGCATCTGTCGATCTCCAGCCGGCGCGTGACGCCATGGAAGGCCGCTACATCAGCATCGCACGCTCAGAGCTCGGCTCGGCGCTGTTCACTGCCTGCGATGGCATTCCGGCGCACTTCGGCGTCTCGATCACCGAAATGACAGACGCCGACGACGGCGCGACGGTCACGCTTTCCGACGGCAGTCACGAGCGTTACGACCTGGTCGTGGGCGCCGACGGTTTGCATTCGCGGATCCGCAAGGCCGCGTTCGGGGACGGTCAGCAGTTCGAGGAATTCCTCGACTGTTGCGTCGCGGCGTTCGAGGTCGCCGGATATCCGCAGCGGGACGACCTGGTGTACGTATCCCATACCGAGGTCAACCGTCATGCGGCCCGGATGTCGTTGCGCAACGACCGGACGCTGGTCCTCTTCGTCTGGCGGAGCGAACGGCTCGCCGACGACCTGCCGCTCGACGCGCGCAAGGCGGCGGTGCGTGGCGCGTTCGAGTCGATGGGCTGGGAAGCTCCGGTGCTGCTCGACGCGATGGACGCC
>JBOHRZ010000163.1:0-6761 GCA_050732975.1 Gemmatimonadales bacterium | reverse complement strand
GCCGCCGCTCAATCACCTCCGCTCCGCGTCGTCGTCGATAAGCAGCACAATGAGTTCACCTTCCCGATGGCCACCGAGCCGGCGGATGTCATCCTCGATCCCGACTCGTGGGTCACGATGATGCAGGCGACATTCGTAAAGAAGTAGGCCGGCGACTCCGCCTACTTGCAGAACTGCCCCTTCGTCGTCGGCCCGCCCGGTGAGAACGGTGCCGGCTTGCGCGGCAGCATGTCGTCGCGCTGCGCCGCCTGCCAGGCGAACGCCGCCAGCACCGCCGCGTTGAACATCATGTCATCGGGCTGCAGGCGCTCGTAAACGTCCTGGTTGGTGTGATGGGTCCGCGGGCCGTAGTCGAGTGGATCCTGGATGAACTGGAAGCCGGGAAGCCCCAGGTTGTCGAAGGCGATGTGATCGGTCGAGCCGGTGTTGCTGATCGTGGTCGTGGTCATCCCCATCGACCGGAACGGCCCCATCCAGGCATCGAAGACAGGACCCACGCCCGTGTTCCCCTGATCATAGACGCCGCGGATCTTGCCGCTGCCGTTGTCGAGATTGAAATACACCGAGAGCTTGCCATACTCGGGCGTCGGATGGAACGACGTCGAGTCGATGTATCCGAAGTGCTGCTTCGTGTAGGCGCACGACCCGTACAGCCCCTCCTCCTCGCCGGTCCAGAGCGCGATGCGGATCGTCCGCCGCGGGTGCACATCGAGCGCCTTGAGGATCCGGATCGCCTCGAGCATCACGCCGGAGCCCGCCCCGTTGTCGGTGGCGCCGGTGCCGGCGTGCCACGAGTCGAAATGGCCACCGATCATCACCACCTGGTCCTTCAACTGCGGGTCGGTGCCCGGAATGTCGCCGACGATGTTGAACGACGTCGAATCCGCCGGATAGAAGTGATTGATCATCTCGAGCTGCAGCATGACCGGAACGCCTCGCTCCAGCATCCGCGCCACCCGGCCATACCCCTCGGTCGCGACGTGGACGAACGGAACCTGCGGCGCTCCCTTGACGCGCGACGCGCCGTTGTCGGTTGCGATGTCGCCGCCCGTGCCTCGACTGTTCATCAGGATCGCGGCGACACCCTGCTTCTCCAGCCAGCGCTGGGCGGTGGTGTCACCGTTGACGTTGAATCCGCCACGACCGCCGCCTCGGCCCCCGCGACCGGTGGCCGGCTCCTGCGCTGCCGCCTGCTGGCAGACAGCCGAGAGCTCCCGCGGAGCTGCGCCTCCCCGGCCGCCCCTGCCGCCTCGTCCGCCACGACCCGCCCCGGGCGCGTTGGGTTGCGCGGCTGCCATCTCCGCCAGCGCCGAATCCGACCGCCGTGAGCCGTACGCGGTGAACTCGGTCACCGGTGTCGCCACCGGCGGCGTGAACATCACGAAAGCATTCTTCAGCTTGCCGGCGTACTTCTGCTGCAGCTCGGCGAAGCAGTCGGCCTCGACGCGTACCGCCGGACCGGTGACAGCGCCCCTGGTTCCGGCCGACCACGCCCGCGGTGCCGCCGCGATGATGAACGGGTTGGGCGAAATGGCCTGCAGTGAGAATCGCTCGTTCTGCCAGCCGATCCCCGTGGGCGTGCTCCACGGCTCCAGATGGGCGTCGGCGACCCCCCACGTCTTCAACTGCGCCACGGTCCAGTCCGCGGCGCGCCGGGCGTTGGGCGACCAGGTCAACCGGGGGCCATAGACATCGGTGAGGTAGCTCATCATGTCCATGACCTGGGAATGCTCCATGGCTTCGGTCTTGATTCGTTCGATGGTGGCAACGTCCACCGGTTCCTGCGCGGCGAGGGGGGCCGCGGCCGTGGCGGCGGCGATCGCGAGCAGGGATGACCAGGTGGCGCGGGCGGCGAGGCGCATGTGCGACGGCTCCGTGGTGTGATTCGGATATGGGATGTGGCGGTGAATCATACCTCACGCCGTGCCGGAGCGCCTGTTCCGACGAGGGCCGGCGCGAGGGGTGACGTGACGTCACCGCACGGTGACTTATTGACACTGTAATCGTACGGTGACATATTGCCGATGTCACCCGGAGGTTACCAATGATCGTCCGCACCACTCGCGACTTCGGTCGCCTCGTCCGGCAGGCCCGCCGCGATGGCGACCTCACCCAGGCCCGTCTGGCGGAACTGGTCGGCGTCAGCCGGAAGTGGATCATTGACATCGAAGCCGGCAAGAAGACCTTGGAGTTCGGCCTCGCGCTCCGCACCCTGAATGCCCTCGGGATCGACCTCGACGGTCGCCCTCGACACGAACGGTCCCCCGGGCTCGACCTCGACGCGATCGTGGCCGCTTCCCGGCGATCGACGCGGTGAATCGACCAGCTCGGCCGAGCGCCGCCGGGCAGGGCCAGAAGGTCAAGCTGATCGGGCTGCTCGATGGGGTCGAGGTCGGTGCGGTGCACCAGCGCGCCGACGGCCGACTGATATTCAGCTATGACGACGAGTGGCTCCGCCGTGACGACGCGTATCCGCTGTCGCTGTCGATGCCGCTGGCCGCGAACGAGCATCCGCACAGCGCCATCCATCCATGGCTTTGGGGGCTGCTCCCCGACAATGCTCGGACGTTGGCCAACTATGGTCGGGTATTCGGCGTATCGGCCTCGAATCCGGTCGCATTGCTGGCGCACATCGGAGCGGACTGTGCGGGTGCCGTCCAGTTCGCGCCGCCGGAGATGGTCGCGTCGCTGCTATCGGCTACCGCCCGGCGACCGCAGGTGGAGTGGCTCAGCGAGGAGGAGATCGCCGCTGAACTCCGCACGGTTCGTGAGCAGGGCATTCCCGGATCCGACGCACGTACCGCTGGGCAATTTTCCCTGGCGGGTGCTCAACCGAAGATTGCGTTGCTGGAGAGCGCCCGCGGCTGGGGCCGTCCGCACGGCAGGACCCCGACTAACCGGATTCTCAAACCGCCGTCACGCGAGTTCGCCGGCCTCGCCGAGAACGAGCATTTCTGCCTCGAGCTGGCGCGCCGACTCGAGATTGGCGCAGTGCGTTCACGGGTCGTGCGGTTCGGTGATGAGATCGCGATCGTCGTCGATCGCTTCGATCGCCAGGAGCAGCGCGGTCGCTACCACCGCGTTCACCAGGAAGACACCTGCCAGGCGCTCGGCGTGTTGCCGGGCAACAAGTATGAGAACGAGGGTGGTCCCGGAATCGGAGCGGTCATTCTGCTGGTGCGCGAGTATTCGCAGCGACCTGCGGAGGATGTGCGACGCTTCCTCTCGGCGACCGCGCTGAACTGGATTCTTGCGGCACCTGACGCTCACGCCAAGAACTACGCCCTCCTGCTCGGCCCGCACGCCGCCGTGCGCCTGGCTCCGTTCTACGACATCATCAGCTATCTGCCGTACGCCGATTCGCAACTCCACCGGGTGAACCTTGCCATGAAAATCGGCCGCGAGCGGCTGGTCCGGAGGATTCAGCGACGATCATGGGAGCAGTTGGCCGACGCGGTCGGCATGCCGCGGCTGACGATGATCGACGTCGTCATCGATACCATTGCGGCCGTGAGCGCGAATGTTGAGTCTGTGCAGGAACAGGCGGCAGCGGAGGGGCTTGATCCGGCCATCATCGGCCCGCTGGCGCGCCAGATCCGGGCACGGGCGGCGGAGTGCCTGAAACAGATTGGCGAATAGACCCCCTCAGCGTATCGGCCCTGCACTCATGCCCGCCGCACGTCGCGCCACGGTCCGCAGCGCCGGCGCCGTGGCTGGTGCCCGCAACGAAGGCGGGTCGATCGAGGTGTTGTTGGCCAGGTTGAACACCACCGAGGCGAACGCCTTCGACACGGTGGTGAGCACCACGGGGTCGTTATTGGAGAGATTGTCGCACCAGAGGAAGGGGCGATCGACGCAGCCACCGTCGTCGCCCGGGACGTTCCCCTCGTAGTTGTCGGTAAAGCCGCCGAACTTCGCCGCGTCCGCCGCGCTCTTGCAGCAATCCTGCCCGGTGAGGATCCCGGTGTTCGGTATGCCGATCTGGCCGAACGAATAGGAATCCGTGCCGATGTTGTTCCAGACGTCGTACGGCAGGCCGGCCGCCGTGAAGTAGCTGGAGAAATAGTTGTTGCCGACCTGGGAAGCGGCCGCGATGCTGCTGCAACAGCCGCGCGCCGGATCGGCGATCGCATAGACATAGTTGGGCGTTGCGGTCACGTCGGCGTCGATGTCGAAGACGATTCGCGACCGTTCGGCGGGGGACAGTGCGCCGGTGTAGTAGTACGATCCGTGCAATCCGGTCTCCTCACCGCCGAACCAGATGTAGCGCAGCTGATTGGCGGTGCGGGTGGTGGCCATCTTGAGGGCGATCTCCAGGATCGTCGCCGAGCCCGACGCGTTGTCGAGCATACCCGCGCCGTAGATCGCGTCGAGGTGTGCGTCGACGACCACCACATGCGTGGTGTCGCCCCATGGCGAGTCGGCGATCAGGTTGTAATCGGGTCGGGTGTCGGCAATCGGCTGGATGCGGATCTCCGCGATCGTTGCTTCCGACTGCGCCTGATTGTAGAGGGTCACGCCGATTGCATATGATGCCATGCAGACGACGGGAATTCCGGGATTGGAAAAGCTGCCGCAGCTGGTGGCGGCCGTTTCGCCGGTGCTTCCTTCGTTGAAGATGATCACGCCCGACGCGCCGGCGGCAAACGCCGCGGCGACTTTCGTGTTGAAGGGACAGGTGCCGCGCTGGATCAGGGCGATGCGGCCGCGGATGAATCCGGTAAATGCCGCCGCGGTACAGCCGCTCGACGTGGCATCCGGCGTGGCGGGAGCCGGGATGACAATGCCACCCACCGGCTGGATCTGCGCCGTGACGTCGGCGTTGCCCGAACTCCCGCTGAAGTTGAAGTCCGGCCCGTACGCGAATGTCGTTTCCGCGGGCGCGAGCTCGCCGAGCAACGGCACGCTGGCATAGCCGCGATAGGCATAGTCGTACTGCTGGATCGTCACGCGATATCCGGCTGCCCGCAGCAGGTCGGCCGCGTAGTTGACCGAGGCGAGGTAGCCCGGCTCACCGGAATTGCGGGAGGGATGGCCGTCGGATCCGGGGTTGGCGTCGGCGATCTGCTGGAACGCCACCATATGGGCCCAGAGCCCGTCCTGGGTGATGCAGCCGACCAGGTCGGCCGCGGCCGCGAAGTTCCGTGAGACACAGCCGGTGGTCTGCACCGTGCTGACGGTGACCGGCGCGAAACCGCTTTCCCCCTCACTCGTCGCAGTGATGTTGGCGGCGCCGGCTGCGATCGCCGTCACCAGACCGCTGTCGGAGACCGTCGCGATCGCGGTGTCCGACGAGCTCCATGTGACCGTTCGACCGGTCAATGTTGCGCCGGCCGAATCGAGGGTCGCCGCGGTGGCCCGGGTCGTATCGCCGGTGAACAGGCTGGTCGCCGCGAGGGACACATGGACGCTGGCAACCGGGGTGGTGGGCGGCGGGGTCGTGGAGTTGTTGTTGCTCGTGCAACTCACCGCGACGCCGATGCCGGCGAGGACAAGCGCGAGGGGCAGTAAAGTCGATCGGCGCATCGGGAGGCTCCGGATTGTGGCGACAGGCCCGTCACGAGGACGCTGGAAGATAGATTTCATGACACCCGTGTGGCCATTATCGCATCGGCCCCGGGAGGATTCGAACCGAGAAGCCTCGCAAGCAGGTCTACGGAGTCCCCGCCGGCGTGGCGCGTCGTGTCGCCGCGCTCGCAGTCGTCGTCTCACTCATCGCAGTCTGCATGTCGCGGCCCGGAGAGAGCATGACTCACGACCTGACCCACCTCGGCGCCTTCGATCGCGAGAAGAAGTCCTGGCGCGTCGTGGTGGAAACCCCGGCCGGCTGCTCCGCGAAGTTCCGCTACGATCCAGCCGCCGGCACGTTCGAAATCGCCCACTTTCTTCCCGAAGGGTTCGCCTTTCCCCATTCGTTCGGATTCATTCCGTCCACCAGGGGCGGCGACGGCGATCCCCTTGACGTCCTGCTGTTGGCGGATATGCCGATCTTCCCTGGGTGCGTGGCATGGGCGCGCCTGGTCGGCGTACTCGAAGGCAAGGCGAAGGAAGAAGGCAAGTCGGAGCGGAATGACCGGCTGATCGGTGTCGCGGTGCAATCCCGACGGTTTGCCATGGTCAAGCACATGGACGATCTGGGAGCTCGCCAGCTCAAGGACATCACCCGTTTCTTCGAGGACTACAATCGGGTACTCGGCCGCAGCTTCCGCATGATCCGCATCGCGGGCCCGAAGAGCGCCGTCCGTCTCGTCCACAACGGGATGCGAGCGTTCGCAAAGGTCGGGCGAAAGTGATCGACGGCTGCGGCGATTGGCATCTATCCGCACGACTTCCTATAGTTGCGGCTCCTCGGCGAACTGGCACCCTGGATCCGCAGGAGGGTAGCGATGTCGTACGGCACGCACTATTCGCTCGCCACAGCGTTGGCCATCTGCGTCCCGATCGCCCGTCCCGCTCAGATAGCTCCTATCCGGATGACCTTCTTGCAATCCACCGTGCCGACGAGGTGCACGCCGGCGGCCGTAGTGGCGTCGAAGGTCACCTTGGCGGTGGCGCCGGCGTCGTTCACCGATACCGTCCCCTTGCCGGTGCGCGTCTTGGCATCGGAGAGGGTATTGATGTCGAACTGGGGTCCCGACTTCATCAGCGAGCCGAAGCGCACGACGAGCTGGAACTCCGTTGCGCCGCTGGCCGACGGCCTGGGCACGATGAGCTGGACCGACCCGAGGGCGTCGATGCTCACCTTCTGGTCGCTGATCTGC
>JBOHRZ010000162.1:0-6769 GCA_050732975.1 Gemmatimonadales bacterium | reverse complement strand
GCCCGAGCACCGCGCCGCTGCCGAAACGCCGGTGCCGTACCCGCTCGCCCTTGACCAGGCGTGGAGCGTCCTGGTCGTCCCCGCCGGCATCAGCGACGTCCGTGGTTTCGCGAGCCCGGCGCGGCGTTCGCCGCACCGTGCCGCCGAAGCCGTCGCGCCGACCGCCGTAGCCGCGCCAGGAATTCAAGCTAGCGCCAGCGAACGAGGTCCGGCGCTCGGTGACGAGCTCCGGCGGCAGCTCGGCGAGAAAGCGTGACGGCATCGCCGGCCGGAGTTCTCCGCCCCGGCGCCGGGCGCGGGCCCATGTCATGATCAGCGCGTCGCGGGCGCGGGTGATGCCGACGTAACAGAGTCGGCGCTCCTCCTCGAGCCCACCGGCCGACTCCATCGCGCGGGAGGATGGGAAGAGCCCCTCCTCCATTCCAGCGATCATCACCAGGGGCCACTCCAGTCCCTTCGCGGTGTGCAGCGTCATCAGCGTGACGCCATCGACCTCGCCTTTGCTGGTGTCGACGGCGGAAAGCAGCGCCGCTTCGGCGAGGAACCGTTGCAGCGGCGTGCCGGGTTCGTCGTCGGCGACAACTTCCGACCATTCGGCCGCGGCGGCGATCAATTCGCGGACGTTCTCCCAGCGCTCGATGCCCTCGATGCCTTCGGCGGCGAGCACCGTCTCGTACTGGATCGCCTGGACAACCTCTTCCATTACGGTGACCGGTGCGGCCTCGCCGCTTCTCGTGCGCAGTGCGTCGAGCAGGTCCCCGAACGCGGTGAACGCCGACCGGACATTGGGTCGGAGGCCGTCGATCGTCGCCGCGCGCGAGGCGGCCGCGAGCAGCGGCACTTTCCACTCGCGCGCCTGGGCGGACAGCACGCTGAGCGCGGCGTCGCCTGTACCGCGACGCGGCACCGCGATGGCCCGGATGAATGCCTCGTCGTCGGCAGGATTGGCGATCAGGCGGAGGTACGCCAGCATATCACGCACTTCCCGGCGATCGTAGAACGAGATGGCGCCCACGATCCGGTATGGTACGCCGGCGCGCCGCAGCGCTTCCTCGAGGGCCCGCGATTGTGCGTTGGTCCGGTATAGCACCGCGCACTCGCGATGCAGGGCGCCGTCGGCGACGCGGCGATCGATCTCCCGGGCGATCCACTCGGCTTCGTCCCGCTCGTCGGCGCAGGTCACCACCTGGATCGATTCCCCGCCCGGGCGGCGAGTGCGGAGCGTCTTCACGATCCGGCCCGGATTGTTGGCGATCACGGCGTTGGCGGCATCTAGGATCGGCCGCGTGGACCGGTAATTCTCCTCCAGCGGAACGATGCGCACCGGACCGAAGTCGTCCTGGAACGCCCGCAGGTTGCGGAGATCAGCGCCGCGCCAACCATAGATGCTCTGATCCTCGTCGCCGACGCCGAACACGTTGCGGTGCGTCATCCCCAGCGCGCGGATCAGCTGATACTGCGCGCGATTGGTGTCCTGGAACTCGTCGACGAGCAGAAAATCAAAACGCCGCTGCCATCGTTCCAGGGCGTCCGGGTACTCGCGGAAGAGCGCCAGCGGGTGCAGCATGAGGTCGTCGAAATCCATGGCGTTGGCCGCCAGCAGCGCCGGCTGCATGGCACGATACACATCGGCCGCCACCTTCACCGCCTGGTCCCAGGGCGCTCCCTGTTCCAACTGGTCGGCGGTTTCCATCCGGTTCTTGGCCGACGAGATCAGATTCTGGATCAGACGCGGTGGATAAAGGCGCACTGGATGTCCGCGTTCGTCCATGATCCGGCGGATGAGCGAGAGCCGATCGTCCTCGTCGTAGATCGTGAACTGCCGCGAGAATCCCAGACGCTCCGCTTCGCGACGCAGGACCCGCGCCGACAGCGAATGGAAGGTGCCGATCCACAGCCCGGACGGATCGCGTTCGAGCAGGGCGCCGACGCGCTGCTGCATCTCTCCCGCCGCCTTGTTGGTGAACGTCACCGCGAAGATCCGGTCGGGCGGAACATGATGGGTTCCGATCAGCCGGGCGATCCGCGCCGTCAGCACGCGCGTCTTGCCGGAGCCGGCGCCGGCCACGACCAGAATCGGTCCTTCGACGTGCTCCGCCGCGTCCCGCTGTGCGGGATTGAGGCGGTCGAGTTCGTGCGCGCCGGTGGTCATGCCGTCGCCGTGAGCGGAAGGCGCATGACGAACGTGGTGCCATGGGCCGTCGGCTCGAGTGCCAGGACGCCCTGATGAGCGTCCTCGACGACGCGTCGCGCCAGCGCCAGGCCGATGCCCCACCCGCCGCGCTTGGTTGTGACGCCGGGCTCGAAGATGGTCCGCCGGATCTCCCTCGGGATCCCGGGGCCGTCGTCGATGACCCGGACGACGGCTGCCGCGGGATCCGCGTCGACCGCCAGGGTGATCCGTCCGCCCCGGCCCTGGAGCGCGTCGATGGCATTCTTGACCATGACCTCCAGCGCCCATTCCAGCAGGATCGGGTCGCCCTGGATGACCGGGCCCGAGCTCGCCGCGCGTACGTCGAGCTGGATGGCATTGGCGTGACGCGGCAACCGGGGCCGGTAGTATCCCGCCACGCGTTCGGCGAGCGCGCCCAGCGGAACCGGGTCACGGCGCGCCGGGTTGCCGATCCGCTCGAATCGCTGCGCCACGCGATGCAGACGTTCCGCGTCGGCATCGAGGAATTCGGCGACCTTGTGCGGCGAAAGTTCCGCGCCGCGCAACTGTTCGATCCATCCCTGCAGTGAGGTGAGCGGGGTCCCCATCTGATGCGCTGCCTCGCGGGCCATGGCGACCCACATGCGATCCCGCTGCGCGGTGGTGGCGTTGCGGTAAGCCACCGCCGCGACGGCGACCATGATCAGAATGGTGATCGCCTGCAACACGCCCAGCGCGGTGAGCAGGCGCGTCTGCGGGATGGCGCCGTAGTGCAACGCGCCGATCGCCGGAATGGCGATCGGCGGATTGACGCGATCGAGCTGATCGACATAACGCCGCACGCTCGCGACGGAATCCGCGCCGGCCATGGGCGGAGCGTTTGCCGTCGCAGTCACCCGCCCGGCCGTGTCGGTGAGAACCAGGGGCAGACCAAGACTGCGCACCCGGTCGCCGACATCGAGCAGGGCGGTATTCGCCGCGCCCGGATCGGGGTCGCCGAGCCCGCGGAACGCGACGGCATACAGACGCGACGCCGTCACTGCCTCGGCCCGGAAATGCCGCGCGACCAGCCAGCTCGACCCGATGCTCAGTCCGGTGAGCAACGCGACGAGCAGCAGCACCACCGCCGGCGCGAGGCGGCGGAGCCGCCGGTCACGCCCGCGCGACGAAGCGATCGGTCCCGACATAGGGGACCAGCGCCGCCGGGAGCACCACCGAGCCGTCCGGCTGCTGGCCGTTTTCCAGTACGGCGATGATGGTGCGCGGCAGAGCGAGCCCGGAGGCGTTGAGCGTGTGGACAAACTCCGGCTTGGCGTCCGGGGTACGGCGGAAGCGGATGTTGCCGCGCCGAGCCTGGAAATCCGTGAACGTGCTGGCGCTCGACACTTCCAGCCAGGCGCCGACGCCCGGCGCCCAGACTTCGAGGTCGTAGGTGCATGCGCTGGCGAAACCGGTGTCGCCCGCCGCCAGTTCAAGCACGCGGTACGGCAGTTCGAGGCGGCGCAGCACTTCTTCCGCGTGGGCCGTAATGCGATGGTGCTGATCCTCGCTGGTATCGGGATGGACCAGCCGCACCAGCTCCACCTTGTCGAACTGGTGGACCCGGATCAGTCCGCGGGTGTCCTTGCCGTGCGCCCCGGCTTCGCGGCGGAAGCATGGCGTACAGGCGACCATCGCCAGCGGCAGCGCCGCGGCGTCGAGGATCTCATCGCGATGGATGTTGGTCACCGGCACTTCGCCGGTCGGAATCAGGAAGAGGTCGTCGGCGGCCGTGCGATACTGATCGTCTTCGAACTTGGGAAGCTGGCCGGTGGCGATCAGTGACTGCCGGTTGACGAGATAGGGCGTCTGGACCTCGACGTAACCGTGCTCGCGGGTGTGCAGGTCGAGCATGAAGTTCGCCAGTGCGCGCGCCAACCGGGCGCCGGCGCCGGTGAGCAGCGGAAATCCGGAGCCGGTGATCTTGGCGCCGCGTGGCAGGTCGAAGAGTTCCAGGCGCTGCCCCAACTCCCAATGGGGCAACGCCGGAAACTCCGTCCGCGCCGGTTCGCGCCACGTACGCACCACGCGATTGGCGTTGGCTTCGCCGTCGGGAACGTGCGGCAGCAGGAAATTCGGCACGTTGAGCAGGTGCTGGTCGAGCAGCGCCTCGACGTCCTTGAGGTCCGCTTCCAGTTCATGAACCCGATCGCCCGACGCCTTGAGAGTCGCGTGCAGTTCGTCGAGCCCCTGCTGCTCGCCTCGAGTGCGGCGCGCGGCGTAGTCGTTGGACTGCGTCTTGCGCTCGGCCTTGAGCTTTTCGACCAGGGCGAGGGCCTCACGCCGTCGTTGGTCGAGCTCGATGACGTGACCGAGCTGGTCGAGCGCGGCGCGATCGAGCCGGCGCGCCAGCGCCGCCCGGGAGCCATCGGGATCCTGACGAACCCTGCGGACATCGATCATCGGATCAGTTCTGCGGGACGCCGGGCTGCAGGTTCTTGTAGCCGCAATTGATGTCGGCAAGCGCCTGGAGGCGCACCGTCTTCGTGGAGTCGGCGAAATCGATGACCTGGAACTTGGCGTACTGTGGAACGCCGAGGTAGCATGCGATGCGGGACCGGGCGACCAGGACGTCACCCGGCGCCAGGATCAGGCTATCCGTGGTGAGATACCCGTCGGACGGAGCCTCGGTCACCTGGTCGAACGTCTTCGTCAGCTTGATGAAGCCCGGATTGCTACCCGAAATGTTCCCCAGCCCCGGAATGGCGTGCAGCGGAATCAGCAGATGCCGGCCAAGCGAATCGACATCAAAAATGAAGTCGAATGCCGAGGTCTGGTCGGTTCGCACCGGCAGCCCGACGGTGATGTCGTAGGCGGACGGATACTTGAGATCGGCGCCGAAGACCGACCCGAGCGTGATGGTGTCAACGAGGTTGCTATCCGTAGCCGGAGCCAACTGGTTGGCGTTGCACGCCGTCGCCACCGCAAAGATGCCCACGAGAACAATTCGCCGTCGCATGGCAGAACGTTAGACCACCGGGAACAGCGCGGCAACCCGCGATCGTTGCTTGACTTCGCTGCGGTCGGCGCTCTAGCTTCGCGCACCCCTCCTACCCCAGCCACGAGTTGATGCGATGCAGCCGCTCCGCTCCGTGCTCCAGGCGCTCGCCGAGCGCCCCGACGTCGCCGGCGCGGTGGTCACCAGCGATGACGGGCTGGTGGTGGAGTCAAGTCTGCCGCACACACTCGATCCCGATGAACTCGCCGCGCTGGCGACCGCGGCGGCGCGCAGCATCGAGACGCTGAGCGGATCGGCCGCGTCCGGTCCGCCGCGGCAGATCGTGGTTGATGGCGATCTCGGCGCGCTGGTGCTGCAGCGGCTCCCCACCGGCGGAATGCTGCTGGTGCTGACGCCGTCGGATGCCGACATCGGCGGGCTGCTCTACGATCTGCGCCGGCATGCGCCGGCGCTTGAATCGCTGCTGTGAAGGCGCCCTAACCAATGCAATGGGCGATCCTGCTTGCGGGGGGGTCGGGGACCAGATTCTGGCCGCTTTCGTCGCCGGCGCGACCCAAGCAGCTGCTGCAACTGGCCGGTCCACGGTCGAGCGCCGAGGAGGCGGTCGACCGGCTCGCCGGCTTCATCCCGCCGGAACGGATCCTGGTGGTCTCGGGAGCGAGCGTGGCGCCGCGACTGGCTGAGCGGCTGGCGCTCCCGGCAGAGAACTTCCTGATCGAACCGCGCGCGGCCTCTACCGGGCCGGCGCTGGTATGGGCCACGCTCGAAGCCGCGCGACGCGACGCCGACGCCACCGTCGCGTCGATGCATGCCGACTGGATCGTCCGCGATTCGGCGGCGTTCGTTGCCAGCGCGGCGACCGCAATCGAAACGGCGGTCCGACACCGCCGCCTGGTCACCGTCGGGATCGTCCCCAGCAGGCCGGAGACCGGTTTCGGCTATGTGATCCCCGGAGCGCGGCTCGATTCGGCGGCCCGCGCGGTGGAACGGTTCATCGAAAAGCCGGACGCGGCGCGCGCGCTCGATCTGAT
The DNA here is from genome assembly GCA_050732975.1 of Gemmatimonadales bacterium. Classification (GTDB taxonomy): domain Bacteria; phylum Gemmatimonadota; class Gemmatimonadetes; order Gemmatimonadales; family GWC2-71-9; genus Palsa-1233. The sequence continues at coordinate 588 of JBOHRZ010000162.1, read as the reverse complement.
GGCCGAGGGTGCGCTCTGGAACAGCGGGCTCTTCGCCTGGCGGGCAGTGGATCTCCGTCGCGAGGTCATGGCGCACGCCACGGAGATCGCGCCATTTCTGCCGCTGCTCGACGCCGGCGACGTGGCCGGATTCTTCCGCGAAGTCCGCGAGGTGTCGATTGACGTCGGCGTGTTCGAACGGAGCGACCTGGTGGCCGTGGTCTCCGGCGATTTCTCCTGGGACGACATCGGCACCTGGGAGGCGCTGGCGCGGGTCCGTCCGCGTGACCGTCGGGGCAACGTCACGCAAGGACCGGTGGTCCTGGTCGATTGCAGCGACTGTATTGTGTGGAATGACGGCCCACCGCTGGTGCTGAGCGGCGTGCGCGATCTGGTCGTGGTTCATGCCAACCAGCGAACCCTGGTGCTTGACCGCTCCCGCGCGCCGGATCTCAAGCGTACACTCGACGCGTTGCCTTCCGACGTGCGGAGCTTGAACTAGATGGTGGCGATCTACCTCCTCGAACCTGAGCGGCCAGGGCCGGCGTGGGCACCGTTTGCCGGTGCGGCCCCGCTCAGCAAGCTGCGAGCGGGGATGTGGTCCCTCGC
>JBOHRZ010000161.1:0-6799 GCA_050732975.1 Gemmatimonadales bacterium | reverse complement strand
AGGCGGTGGCGGTGTATGTCGGAAGGAACGCCGCATAGCCGATGTCGTTGGTCGACGACGGCGAGATGTACTGGAAATTGAGGACCGTCCCGAGCAGCATGATGCCATTGAGCGCGATCCCCTCGTCACTCTGCAGTCGCGTGGCGAGTCCGGCCGAACGATACGTCCCGTAGCTCTCGCCGAAGAGGTACTTGGGCGATTGCCAGCGGCTGTACTTGTCGAGATAGTCGCGGATGAACTCGCCGAACATCGCGATGTCGTTGCGATCGCCGGTGAAGTCGGTTGCCTTGACTCCCCTGGCCGGGCGCGAATAGCCGGTATTCATCGCGTCGATCTGCACCAGGTCGGTGACGTCGAGCGGGGTATTCGGATTGTCTACGAGATCGTATGGCGGCGCGGGCTGCATGCCGTTGGGCGCCATCTCCGGATGCACCGGACTCATGATCCCCATGTCGAGCCAGATCGACGCGGAACCGGGCCCGCCGTTGAAGAAAAACGTGACCGGACGCTTGGTCGCGTCCTCGCCGTCCTTGGTGTAGGCGATGAAGAAGACGCTCGCCTTGGGCTTGCCGTCCTCATCGCGCAGCACCATGGTCCCGGCATTGGCAGTATAGCTGATCTCCTTGCCGCCGATCTTCGCGGTGTGATGCGTCGTGACGATCCGCTCGACCGCCGGGACGCCCTCGGTATCGGCGGCTTCGCTCGCCGCGCCTCCCCGGCCGCCTCCGCGCCCCCCCCCTCCGGGTCCGCCGGGCGCCGAGCCGCGCTGGGCGGCGGCGGTGCCGACGAAAAGGACCGACGTGGCGAGGGCCAGGACGAACCGACGGATGGACACGGTCATTCTCCTCTGCGGGGATTCAGCCGATATGGGAGCTACCGGTGAACATACGGACCCGCCATCTGGCGGTCAACGCGGCCGCCTAACCTCTGTCGCCTTCGTCTCCTCCGTCGCTATCCTCCGTCACATTCATCTCCTCCGTCGCCTCCCTTATCCTATATGCAGGACTCTGACTCCCCTGTTCGACCAGAGGTCGCCACGATGCTCCGTCACACCCGCTTCGCCACGATGATCGCCGCCGCGTCGCTCGTTCCCACCGTCGCGCATGCGCAGGCAGCCGATTCCCTTCCGACCGACGTCGCGGCGAAGGTCTCCGCCGCTGTCCGTGCCGTGATCGCCCGGACCCAGGTGCCGAGCGCGTCGGTCGGGATCGTCGAGAACGGCCGCATCGTGTACACACGCGCCTTCGGGATGGCCCGACTCAATTCGCCGCTCCCGGCGAAGGCGTCGATGCATTACGCCATCGGGTCGATCTCCAAGCAGTTCACCGTGGCGGCGGTGATGCTGCTGCAGCAGGAAGGCAAGCTCTCGGTCGACGATCCGGTGTCGAAGTGGTTTCCCGAGCTCACCCGCGCGAACGAAGTCACCCTGCGCAACCTGATGTCGCACACTTCCGGCTACGAGGATTACGCGCCGCAGGACTACACGATTCCCGACTGGACCAAGCCATCGTCGGCCGAGAAGATCGTGCACGAATGGGCCACCAAGCCGCTCGATTTCGATCCCGGCACGCAATACCAGTACAGCAACACGAACTACAACATCGTCGGACTGATCGTCCAGAACGTGAGCGGCGAACCGTTCTGGCAATTCCTCCAGGAGCGCGTCCTCGATCCGGTCGGGCTCCCCGGCGCGATCGACCTCGACACCCAGCACAAACTCCTCGAACCGACCGGCTACTTCCGCCACGCGCTGGGGCCGCTGCGTCCGGCGCTGATGGAGGCCCCCGGCTGGTACTTCGCCGACGGCGAGATCGCCATGCCGGTCGCCGATCTTCTCAAGTGGGACATCTCGGTGATGAACCAGTCGCTGCTGGCGCCGGCCTCATACGCCGAGATGGAAGCGCCGACGCAGCTCAAGAACGGCAAGACCAGCAACTACGGGCTGGGCTTCAGTCTTGGCACCTGGAATGGCCACAAGATGGTTTCGCACAGCGGCGAGGTCGGCGGATTCGTCGCGGCGAACTATGTCATCCCGGAAGACAAGATCGCGATCGCGGTGCTGACCAACCAGGAGGCGAGTCCAGCCGCGGGATTGATCGGCCGCGCGATACTCGGCATTGTCGGTCCCGGCTCGCAGACAAGCGCGGATGCCGCTGACGCCGAAGCACTGGCGACGAAGGTGCTGGCAGGATTCCAGCGCGGCACCATCGACCGGTCGCTCTTCACGGCCAACTGCAATTTCTACTTCGACAAGAGCGCGATCGCCGACTTCCGCACTTCGCTCGCCCCCCTCGGCGCCATCAAGAGTGTCACCCAGACGTCGATGTTTCCCCGCGGCGGGATGATCTACCGCGGCTTCGCGGTGGAGTTCGCCACCGGAAAGAAGGTGAACCTCTCCACGTTCACAGTCCCCGACGGAAGGATCGAGCAGTTCCTCGTCGAGCCGGCGAGTTGATGAAAGCGAGAAGGAGAGAATGAGAGAAGGAGCGAAGAAGAAAAGGGGCGTGTCGCGGCGCGCGGCGCTATTCGCGCTCGTCGCGATCACCGCACTCGGCATGGCGCCTCTCGTATCGCAGAAGCCGACACCCGTGTGGACGCTCACCGAGGATCTGCGCATCGGCGGCGCGACCGACGGGCCGACCGATTTCGTCGATGTCCGCGGCCTGGCGCTCACCCGCCACGGCAACATCTTCGTTCTCGACTACTCGACGCAGGAGCTGCGGGTCTTCGATTCGGCCGGCACGTTCGCCCGGCGGGCGGCGCGGCGCGGGGCAGGCCCGGGCGAATTGAGCGACGCCAACGGAATCGCGATCGGCGACGACGACGTGGTCTGGGCCAGCGACCACGCCAACAGCCGGTTCTCGCTCTATCGTGCCGACGGACATTACCTGCGCCAGGTGCTGATCCCGATCACCAGCTATGGCTATATCTGGCCGGGCAGCGTGGTTGGTCCGGACCGGATCGTCGACAACGCGGCCGACGTCGCGACCGGAAAGCTCGATCCGCTCAACGGTGGTGCTGTCCGCGAGAGCCGCCTCCGGCACATCTACCTCGACGGCCACGCCGACACGACGGCGTTTCCCGTCTGCCCGCCGAAGGCTGCTGTTTCCGGCGATGTGGTCTACGGCAAAGTCAAAGGGAGCAGGGCCTACATGTCGTTGCCGTTCCTGGCGTACATGCAGTATGCGCTGACCCGCCAGAACACCGTGTGGTGCACACCATCGGACGAGTACCGGCTGCTCTACGGGACGGTCGGCGGCGTCCTGCGCGAAGTGGTGCACCGTTCCGGCCCGCCGGTGCGCGTAAGCGACGCGGAACGATCCGCGGCGATGCACCGCATCGATTCGATGGGCGCCCGGTTCGGCCCATTGCTGAGCGGAGATCTGTCCGCAACACCACGCGTGAAGCCGGTCATCGCCGCCCTCTTCACCGACGATCAGGGCCGCGCCTGGGTCCGCCGCACCGCTGTCGACAGCATGGCCCCCGACTTCGAGGTCTACGACGGTTCGGGCCGACAGGTGGCGGAGGTGCACGCGAACGGCCGCGTCGGGAGTCAGGTCTTCGTCGCCGGCGACGCGCTGCTCACGGTGATTACCGACGACGATGATCTGCCCTGGGTCGTCCGATACCGGATCGGGAAGCACCCCCGGTAGCCCCCTTCCGCCACTTCCTCCCAACGGGTGCGACATGACCGCCGCTTCCTTCTCGCCGCTGTCGCTGGATGCCGCCAGCGTGAATGCCTTTATCGCCGCTGCCCTGCCCCGCGCCGTCGCGGCAATCACCGTGCTCATCGTGGCATGGATCGTCCTCCGCGTGACCCAGCCGGCGCTCCGGCTGGCGCTCCACCGGGCACACTTCGTCGACGGGCTGATCCGGCTTCTTGTCGACGGGCTATTCCGCGGCGTGGTGATCCTCCTCGGTCTGGTGATGGCCGCCAGCCAGCTCGGCATCGACGTCTCCGCCCTTCTGGCCGGCCTCGGCGTCGCCGGGATCGCCCTCGGGTTCGCAGCCCAGGAAACCGTGGCCAACATGATCGCCGGTTTCCTGATCTTCTGGGATCGGCCCTTCACGATCGGCGACTACATCGCCACCCAGGATCGCGAGGGCGAAGTGCGCGAAATCACCCTCCGCACCACGCGGATCCGCACACTGGACAACACCTATGTGGTGGTGCCCAACAAGCAGATCATCGGCGACACGCTGGTGAATCACTCGATGTACGGCGAGACCCGCGTGGTGATACCGGTCGGAATCGCCTACAAGGAGAAGATCGCTGACGCGCGCGCGGTGCTGATGCGCGCCATCCGGCAGGTGGATGGCGTGCTCGACAGCCCCGCGCCGGACGTGGTCGCCCGCTCGCTCGGCGACTCGAGCATCAATCTCGAGGTGCGGGTCTGGATCGCCCGCGCGCAGGACGAACGGCCGATCACTGCGCGGGTCGTCGAGGCGGCGAAGCTCGCGCTCGACGAGGCAGGGATCGAAATCCCGTTCCCGCACCTGCAGCTCTTCGTCGACCAGATCGACGACGGCATCTGGGGACGCGCGGCGACGCTGCTCGATGGAAGCCGGCACGAAGCGTGATCCTGCACCACGCTGCCCCGGCTATTTCGCGATCGGCTGTCCGATTCCGATCTTGTAACCATCGAGGTCGAAGATCCGCATGAATCGCGAGCCCCACGGCATGTCGGTCGGCTCCAGGTCGAGCGTGCCGCCACGCGCCTTGATCCCTTCCGCCAGCGCGTCGATGCCGCCGTCGAGGGTGAAGAACATCGAGAACCCCTGGCCGACGACTCGGTCCCACCCCTTGGCGCCATCGTCCTGGTTGAGGAGGAGGGTAACGCTGCCGGCGCGGAGGCCGACGGCAACCAGCTTCCCGTCGCGTTCCATCCGGCGGTCAACCGTGCAGCCGAGAACATCGGTGTACCAGGCGGAACTCTTCTCGAGGTCGCGGACGGTGAGGGAGTTCTGCAGCGAGACGGCGCGCAAGGCTGCGCCGGCGGGTGTCGTTGTGGCGGTCATCCTGGCGTGCTCCGATCGGGTGTGGTGACGGTGGCTCTCAGGGGAAGAAAATAACCGGGCCGCAGCGCGGCACCCTGCTGTGCCATGGCGGCCCGCCGCGACCGTTGGTAGCATATGGCGGTTCCCGGCTACCTCGAACGGAAGGAGAACACCGATGCCACTGACCAAGGCACAACGAGCCCACCTCGAAGAGCGCCTCAAGGACGAGCGCACCAGGGCGCTCGAACTGCTGAATCGCTCCATAGACGAACAGGGCGAATCGACACCGCGCGAACGCGCCGGCGATCCTTCCGAGTTTCCGACCCACCCGGCCGACCTCGGCACCGACACGTTCGATACCGAGCTCGAGGAATCGAACGATGCCCGGATCACCAACGAGCTCGAGGCGATCGATGCAGCCCTCAATCGGTTCTACCAGCACCCCGAGCGGTTCGGCATCTCCGAGGCGACCGGGAAGGAGATCCCGTTCGAGCGGCTCGACCTGATTCCCTGGGCGAGGAACTGACGGTCCCTAATCCGACCAGGCCGCCGGCTTGCGGTCCCAGCGATGGGCGCGGAGCCGCGCCTCCACGTCGGGCGGGAGCGGGCCCTTGTCGCTCGCGGCAACATTCGCCTCCACGTGCGCCACGGTACGCATGCCCGCAATCGTGGTCGACACTTCGGGGGCGCCGAGGATGAACCGCAGCGCGACTTCCGGGAGGCCGAGGCCGTCGGGCAGCTCCGCCTTGATCCGCTCGACGCGTTCGACCGTCGGCACAAGATTTTCGGGACCGAAGTACTTGCTCCGCCAATCGTCGTCGGGGAACCGGGTGTCGATCGTGAGATTCCCGGCGAGACTGCCCTCGTCGAGCGGCACACGGGCGATCACGCCGACGTCTGCCTTGCGGCACGCCGGGAAGAGCTCGTCTTCCGGCGCCTGATCGAAAATGTTGTAGATCACCTGCACCGCGTCGACGAGCCCGGTCTCGATGGCACGGATGCCGTTCCACGGCTCCCACCGATTCAGACTCAGGCCGAACCACCGGATGATCCCGTCCCGCTTGAGCGCCTGCACGGTCCGCGCGAACTCCGGCGCATCGGCCCAGGAATCGTCCCAGACATGGAGCTGCAACAGGTCGATCGGCGCGCCGCCCAGCGCGGCGCGGATCTTCGCGGCGTATTCCCGGACGTGTGCCTCCGGAAAGACATCGCGGTAACTGTCGTCGGGACTGGCGGGCCACTGGTCGTTGAGTGGCGGAACCTTGCTCGCGGCGAAGAGGCGCCGATCGCGGTGATCGCGAAGCAGTTCGCCGAGGATGCGGTCGCTCTTCCCTTTACCGTAGTCCCAGGCGCTGTCGAAGAAGGTGCAACCGAGTGCCACCGCACGGTCGAGGGCCCGGCGGCCTTCGGCGTCGGAGCCGCCGGTCCAGCCGCCGATGCCCCAGAGGCCGTACCCGATCTCGCTGACATTGATATTGGTGCGGCCGAGTCGGCGGTAATTCAGGCGGGTCTCCCGTGCGTGAGAGTGCCGGGAAGGTTGAATTGGAGCGCCGCCGGTAGCAAGGGCACGGAACGGGCGCTATCATATTCAACCCCGCATCCGCGAGACCGCCCGATGATCCCGCTCCTGATGCTCGCTTCGCTGCTCGGCGTCGTCACGTTCTTCCTCCCGTTCGCATCGCACACCTCGCCACTCGACATCATCTCCGGCGATCTCTGGCGGCTCGCGGTGCCGTTGCTGATGCCGTTCTTCCTGGTCGCGTTCCGCATGCAGCAGATGAGCCGCGGCAGCATGCCCCCC
>JBOHRZ010000160.1:0-6825 GCA_050732975.1 Gemmatimonadales bacterium | reverse complement strand
GTGGGGGGTAGGGGCATCGCTGGCCATGGAGAAGGCGCCGTCCAATCGGCGAGGCTTTCTCTCGGGTGTCCTCCAGGAGGGATACGCCTTCGGATACCTGCTGGCCGCGGGATGCTATTTCGTGGTCTTCCCCCGTTTCGGCTGGCGGCCGCTGTTCTTCATCGGCGGCCTGCCGGCGCTCCTCGCGGTGTACGTGCGCTTCAAGGTCAAGGAATCGGAGGTCTGGGAAAAGGTCCGCCACACGTCGTGGAAGTCGCTCTTCCGCGAAATCGGCGTCAACTGGCGCCTGGTGCTCTACATCACGCTGCTCATGGGGATGATGAACGCCGTGTCGCACGGGACCCAGGACCTCTATCCTACCTTCCTGCAACGTGATTGGCACTTCACGCCACGCTTGCGCGCGGCGCTGACCGCGTTCTCGATGGTCGGCGCCATCACCGGCGGCATCGTCACCGGGATGATCTCGGACCGCATCGGACGGCGGCGCGCCATCGTCGGCGCGTTGATCCTCGCCGTGGTCGCCATTCCCATCTGGGCGTTCGCGCCGACGCTCGGCGTGCTATGGATCGGCGCCTTCGTCATGCAGTTCATGGTGCAGGGCGCCTGGGGCGTCATCCCGGCGCACATCACCGAGCTGTCACCCGATGGCGTGCGCGGCTTTCTCCCCGGCTTCGCGTACCAGTGCGGCGCCCTGCTGGCCAGCGCAGTCCCGCCGTTGGAGGCGCGCGTCGCCGAACACATGAGCTACGCGCGTTCGATGGCCAGCGTCGGCGGCGTTCTCTTCATCCTGGCCGCGGTGGTGACCTGGCTGGGAAAGGAAAGGAAGGCCATCCACTTCGGCGGCTGATGGCTGGAGGCCGCCTTCATCCCCGCGTACGACACACTGCGAGGCTCTCATGTTCCAACGCCTGCTGTTCGAATGGTTCTACCGGTTCGGTACGCCGCCATGGGAAGGTCATCCGCTGCCGAAACGGCTCCGTGAACTCACCGAAGGCCGCGAGGCGCTGCCGCCGGGCACCGCTCTCGACATCGGTTGCGGCACCGGCGATACCGCGATCTATCTGGCGCAACATGGCTGGACGGTGACGGCGGTCGACTTCGCGCCGACGGCGCTGAAACGGGCGAAAGCCAAGGTCGCGCAAGCCGGTGTGCCGGTGAGGGTCGTGCGGGCTGACGTCACCAGGCTTGGCGCATCGGGGATCGGCGGGGACTACGGATTCATCATCGACAACGGCCTGTTTCACGGCCTCTCCGACCGCGCGCGCGAAGCCTACGTCGGCGGGGTGACGGAGGCATCCGCTCCAGGGGCGACACTGCTGCTGGCCGGGTTCGCCGAGGGTCCACGCCGCGGACCGCGCGGCTTCGACCGGCCGGAGGTCGAACAGCGCTTCGGGCCATCATGGGAGCTGCTGCGAAGTTGGGAAGATCCCGACATGTCGAGCCGACCGCACGACTCCATCTACGTCTATCAATTGCGACGCCGGTGACCTCGGCCTTCGCGCTACGGGATGATCGGGCTCCTGCCCCTCGGCGGGGCCTCGAAGAAGTCGCATCAGTGCGAGCGGGAGATTATTGTCAAGCCATCCCGGGCTTCACTCGCGAGGTCCCATGAACCCCCGATCGTTCCTATTGCCTGGCGTGGTGCTCGCCGCGGCCGCGTGCCAGCCCGGTGGCGATACCCACAACAACAACACGCCACCGGCGCTGATCGTCGCATTGCCCCGCAGTCTCTCGGCGTCCGAGCAGGCGCTGATCACTGCCGACAATCAGCTCGGCTTCGAGCTGCTGCGCGCGGCGCGAGCAGCGGCACCCGACAGCAACGTCCTCCTCTCGCCGCTCAGCGCGGGAATGGCCTTGGGGTTGACCCTCAATGGTTCAGCCGGCGCTACGCTCGATTCGATGCGCCGGGCCCTCCAGTTGAGTGACATGCCGGTCGCGACGATTGATTCCGGGTATCGCTCGTTGCTCGATCTGCTTGCTCGCCTTGACGGGACCACGAGTTTCTCGATTGCCAACTCGATCTGGACCGATAACAGCATTTCCTTTCTCGCGTCGTTCCTGTCTGCAGGCAAGGCGAACTTTGACGCCGAGATACACAACCTGGACTTGCAGGCCCCCGCGACGGTCGGGTCGATCAACGACTGGGCGAGCCGGAAGACCAAGGGGATGATCCCCGCCATCGTGAGCCGCATCGATCCGGACGAAGTCATGCTCCTGATCAACGCGATCGCCTTCAAAGGCGAGTGGCGGCAGGGATTCGATCCGGCGAAGACGCAGCCGGCGCCGTTCACGACGTCCAGCGGCGAGACCCAGAGCGTTCCGACCATGACGCTCGGCGCCGTGATCGGGCACGCGGTCAAGCCCGATGCGGAGCTGGTCGAACTGCCATACGGCGACGGTGCGTTCGCCCTGACCATCGTGCTGCCCGCGCCCGGGCGGAGCATCGGCGACCTGATGAACGGTCTCGACGCGGCGCGCTTCGCGGGCTGGGTGTCCCAGATCGGAGATGACGATCTGGTGCTGACGCTGCCCAGATTCCGATTCCAGTTCGAACGCCAGCTCAACGACGACCTGTCGGCACTGGGAATGCGGGTGGCGTTCGACCGCGATGCGGCAGATTTCACCCGGATGGCGACGCTGGCACCGCCGACACGGCTCTACCTGACGAACGTGACCCAGAAGACGCTGGTGGACGTCGACGAAGAAGGCACCACGGCGGCGGCGGTTACGTCGGTGGGCGTCGCACGCGGCACGTCAAGGCTGCCGGAGGTCGACGTCGATCGCCCGTTCCTGTTCGTGCTGCGCGAGCGGCTTTCGGGGACGATCTTCTTTGTCGGACAGGTCAATCGGATCCCATAGCGCGCGGACAAACCGCCCCCGCTCAGTGCGGCTCGACGATTTCGCTCAGTTTCATGGTGAAAGGGCCCGACGCGACCCGCACCGGGAGCCGACGGGCATCGTCGGTAATCCAGATCAGCGCATGCTTCTCGCGCATCAGCATCCCGTGCGGCGGGTCCTCAACCACGGGACGCAGCACCAGGCAGGTCGCCTTCTCGCCGCCGGGAAGGTCGCACGCTTCGCGGCGGATCACCGTGATCGCCACCGGATTGCGGTCGTCGCGGAAGTAGCGGCGGTACATGTAGGTGTTTCCCACGTCAAGCCTGGTCGACGGCAGCCGCAGGAAGTAGAAGAACGCCACGTCGTCCAGTGGAGCGCTCGGCGTGGCTCGTCTCGTGGTGTCGGGAAAGTCGCGGAAGAAGCCCGAGTCGGCGAAGATCCGGAAGTCATCGTGACGGGAGTAGCCGGTGTCGTCGATCCGATGCAGGAAGCGCCGCGAGACGAAGGAATCGACCGACGTCCACGACGTCAGCTCGTCATGCGCGTGGTAGAAGAGGAAGCTGAAGTCGGTGTTGAAGGTGAAGCGCCAGCAGGGTACCCCGTCGACCGTGTCGACGCCGGCCACCGTGAGCGCGGCGACGTTGCTGTGGCTGATCGGGACACCGGCCACGCGGTAGGTGCCGTCGTACGCCAGCGATTCGCCGACCCGGAACGGCACCGGGACTTGCACGGCCAGCGCGAGGGTCAGAAGGAGCGGCATCGGGATTCCGACCTGTCAATCCAGCTTGAGTTTCCGCAACAACGCTGAAAAGCGTGGGTGCGAGCGGAGCGGCGCTACCAGAAACGATCCGCTGATTCCGTAGGCGGCGCCGGCGCGCGCGTCGATGGCGCGTTCGAGGATGTCGATGGCGCGATCGTGGTCGCCCAGTCCGATATGGACGAACGCGATGTGGTATGGCGACACGTATCCTGTGCGCGCTCGATCTTCCAGTTGGGCGAGGACCTTTCGAGCCTCGTCGGTTGCACCGGAAAGGCCGTATGCCTCGCCGAGCTGCGCCAGCCACTGACTGTTGCCCGGAGAAAGGTCGAGGGCATGGCGCAGTTGGGCGATGCCTTCCGCGACGTTGCCCGACTTGAAGTACGCCCAACCGAGCGTCGCGTGGGCGCGGTCGTAGCCGGGGTCGAAATCGATGGCATGCAACATCGCTTGCAGCGCTTCCTCATTCCGCCCGGCACGGAGCAGCACATTGCCGAGGTCGGTCCGGTGCGTGAGCGGATCGAGCTCCTGGGCTCTTCGGGTGAGCGCCTCGGCCTCGTCGTAACGTTGCTGCGCCGCGCACATTCGCCCGTAGAGGTCATGCGTGTCCGCGCTGCCGGGGTTGAGCTCAAGCGCCCGCCGGAATTCCCGTTCAGCGCCGGCCCAGTCAAAATCGGCGAGGACCCTGACGTAGGCGAGCGCACAATGCGCGTCGCCGAGATCGTCGTCAAGCTCGATGGCGCGGTGGGCAGTGGCCTTGGCCTTCCGGTAGGCGTCCTCCGGCACGGCGAAGCCCGATTCACCGAGTTCGGTCCAGGCCAGCGCGATGCCGACATGGGCGGGGGCGTATCTGGGATCGCGGTCGATCGCCTGCTCGAAATAGCTGATCGACCGCAACATTCCATCCTGGGTGTACCGCGAGAAGAGCTGGCGCCCCTGCAGGTTGAGGTTGTACGCCTGGATATCGGCGGTGGGCGCCTTCCCGATCCGGTGCTCTTCGTCGTGCGACAGCCGTGCCTCGAGCGTGTGGGCGATGCGCAGCGCGACGTCAGTCTGGATGGCAAAAATGTCGGTGAGCTGGCGGTCGTACGTATCGGTCCAGAGATTCCGGTCCGTCATCGGGTCGATGAGCTGCGCGACAATCCGCACCCGCTCGCCGGCGCGCCGCACGCTGCCGTCGAGCACGGCGGTAGCATGAAGCTGTGCCGCGATCTCGCGCAGTCCCGCTTGCCGCTTCTTGAACGGCATCACCGACGCGCGCGAGATCACGCTCAGCGCCCGGACCTTCGAGAGGTGGGCGATCACGTCCTCGGTGATGCCGTCGGCGAAGTACTCGTTGTCGGGCTCGGCGGACAGGCTGATGAACGGCAGGACGGCGATCGCTCCGGGAGCCGCCCGGGGTTCATCCGTTGCAACCAGCGCCTCGGCAAACGCGCTGATGGAGTCGAACCGGTCCGCCGGTGCGGTGGCGAGGGCGCGGAGGAGCGCACGATCCACCGCGGTCGGCACCGTCGCCCGGATCCGGCGCACGCTCGGCACCGGGTCGACCAGCCGCTTGGCGATGAGAGCCTGACCGTTCGGTGCGGTGTACGGGCACTCGCCGGCCAGCATCTCGTACAGTACGGTGGCGAGCGAGTACTGATCCGATTGCGGGTCGAGATCCCGCTCTCCCAGCGATTGTTCGGGACTCATATATGCCGGCGTGCCGAGCCACACGCCGGTGCCGGTGAGGCGTGACATGGCGGCGTCATCCACAGCGAGCGCGATGCCGAAGTCCATCAGCATCGCTTCGTCAGCTTGCAGCATGATGTTCTCGGGCTTGACGTCGCGGTGGACGATCCCCTCGCGGTGGGCGAACTCGAGGGCGCGGGCCACGTCGCGGGTGATACGAAGTGCCACGTCGATCGGCAGTTGCGGCTGGCGGGTGAGCCGCTGGCGCAGCGAGTCGCCACGCACATAGGGGAGGACGTAGTACAGGAGTCCGCCGGCTTCGCCCGAATCGATCAGCGTCAGGATGTGCGGATGATCGAGCTGGGCGGTCACGCGGATTTCCTTGAGGAACCGCTCGCCGCCGATGGCGGCGGCGAACTCGGGCCGCAGAACCTTGAGCGCGACCTGCCGGCCGTGCTTGCGGTCGCGCGCGAGGTAAACTGTGGCCATCCCGCCCGCACCGAGCTCGCGCTCGATGGTGTACCGGTCGGAGAGTGTGGCGGCGAGGCGATCGGTGAGATCAGTCACGACGGAAATGTAGTCCGCGGCGGAGAGCCCTCCGGAGCGATTGGCCAGTGGCCTTGACCCTGTAGTATGGTACAGGGTGTATCATGCCTTGTGTGGCCGGGCCTCGACTCGCGGAGAAGCGCATGCCCCTGACAATCAGTCAGGTCGCCAAAGCGGCCGACGTCAATACCGAAACGATCCGCTATTACGAGCGCGAAGGGCTCCTCCCGGAACCCCCGCGCTCGCCGGCTGGCTATCGGCAGTACACCGAGAATGCGGTTCGGCGGGTGCGGTTCATGAAGCGGGCGCAAACGCTGGGTTTTACCCTGGCGGAGATCGGCCTGCTGCTCCGCCTGCGCGTGAAGCACGGCGCCGCCTGCAAGGAAGTCGTTGCCGAGGCCGGTCACGCAATCGAACGGATCGACGGCAAGATCCGCGAGTTGCAGCGAATGCGCTCGGCGCTCGGGACGCTGGCGGGGGCGTGCCGCCAGCGGCGCGCCATGCCGGGCTGCCCCATTCTCGACGCGTTGGAGGACGAGACGTGAGACTCGAGCTCATCTATTTCCAGGATTGCCCCCACGTCGCCGAGGCGCGAGCCAATGTGCATGCTGCGCTGGTCGCCGCCGGCATGCGGATGCCGGTGCACGAATGGGATCGCGACGACGTGGCCGCGCCGCCTCATGTGCGACGGTACGCCTCGCCAACGGTGCTGGTCGACGGACGCGACGTTTCGGGCGACAGCGCGGTATCCGATGCAGCGAGTTGCCGTGCCGCCGGCGCTCCGAGCGCCGAGACGATTCTCCGCGCCCTGGAGGGCCGATGAGCGCTGAAGGGAGCAAGCGCCTGGTCGCCGCCGGAGCGGCGGCAGCCGGCACCAGCGCCGCCGTGGGCGCGGCGTCAGCCGCGGCGTGTTGCGCGACGCCCGTCCTCTCGCCGCTGATCGTCGGCGTGCTCGGCGCCAGCGGCGCGGTGGCGTTGGCGGGACTCAAACCGTACGCGCCGTACCTCATGGG
>JBOHRZ010000159.1:0-6856 GCA_050732975.1 Gemmatimonadales bacterium | reverse complement strand
GATGTGGTCCCTCGCCGAGCGCTGGGAGCGTGGCGTCGGCGGCACGCTCGCCGGTGTGGTCGCCGCACACGTTCCCGGTTACCGCGGTGCCCCTGCGGCGGTCGAACCGTCCGCAATCGTCGGCCCTGCCTGGGTCGCCGAGGCGCCCTTCGCCGTCAAGTTGCCGATGCGCAATGTCGGTGCTGCCCGGCGCCTGATGCACGCGGGACGCACCGTGGCATGGCGCCTCGATCCCGCGGAGGCATGGACCGGACCGTTCTCGCACGGCGACGGCGTGGTGATCGAGGGTACGCCGCTCGCCAGCGCCGCCGACCTGCTGGCCGTTCTCGAGCAGATGCTCTTCACCGACACACTTGCGGCGATGGGCGACGGCTCCGATCCGATTCCCGCGGGCGTTATCGCGCTCGGGAATCCCGATGCGGTTGCGCTGCACGGTGCAGAAATCGAACCCGGCACCGTGCTCGACGTTCGCAAGGGCGCCATCGTCCTGGAGGAAGGCGTCCGAGTTCGCAGCGGATCGCGTCTCGAAGGACCGCTCGCCGCGGCCGCCGGTACCTGGATTCTCGGCGGCCAGTTGCGTCACGTCAGCGCCGGGCCGCAGTGCCGGCTGCACGGCGAGATCAGCACTTCGGTCTTCACCGGCTACAGCAACAAGAGCCACGACGGTTTCGTGGGGCACTCCGTGGTGGGCGAGTGGGTAAATCTGGGTGCCGGCACGATCACGTCGAACCTGAAGAACACCTACGGACCGATCCGGCTCGAGATCGACGGCGAACGGGTCGAGACCGGACGCACCAATCTCGGGGCGCTGTTCGGCGATCACGTCAAGACGGCGATCGGTACCTTGCTTCCGACCGGTGCGGTGATCGGAGCTGGCGCCAATCTCTTCGGCGCGGTCCGGGCGCCGAAGTACGTGCCGCCCTTCGCATGGGGCGACGGCGGCGAGCTCCTCGGCATCGATCAGTTCCTCGCGGCGGCGCGGCGGATCATGCCGCGGCGCGACGTGGCGGTCGATCCCGATACCGAGGCGGCGCTGCGCGCCCTGCACCGCCGGCTGGCGAAACGGAAGTGATCGCCTCGCTCGTCGTCCTGGGCAGCGGGTCGCGCGGCAATTGCTTCGCGCTGGTGGCCGAAGGCGCGATCCTGCTGATCGACGCCGGTTTTTCGGTTCGCGAAGTCGAGCGGCGTCTCGACAACGCCGGCTGCGATCCGCGCCGACTGGTGGCGATCGCCGTGACGCATGAACACGGCGATCACGCCAGCGGCGCCACCCGGCTGGCCGCGCGACACGATGTTCCACTGCTGGCGTCGGCCGGTACCTGGCGCACACTCGCCGCCGGCGGAGAGCCATGCGCCTACCGCTCCATCGGCACGACGACCAGCGCGACCGCCGGACCGTTCACCGTGTGTGGCTGCCCGACCTCGCACGACGCCGCCGAACCGATCGCCGTCGGCGTGGTGATCGCGGGCGGCATCTCCGTCGGCGTAGCCTACGATCTCGGCCGGCCAACGCAGGCCGTGCGCTGGTTTCTCCGCGACCGCCACTGTCTCGTCCTGGAGGCAAACCATGACGAAACATTGCTGCGCACCAGCCGCTACCCGATCGCCGTGCAGCAGCGCATCGCCGGACCCGGCGGCCATCTTTCCAACCGCGATGCGGCACGTCTTCTCGCTGAAGTGCACCACACCGAACTGGGAACCGTCGTGCTGGCGCACCTGAGCCAGCGCTGCAACACGGCGGGGGTGGCGCGGGGAACGGTGGGCGATGCGCTGCGGGAGTGCGGGTTTCGTGGTACGCTCCACGTTGCCGAACAGGATGGCCCGATGGCGCCGATTACCGTGACCGGCCCCAGGCAGGCCTCGCTGTTCGTCTGATCCGTCAGGTTAACGGTCCGGATCGTCGGGAATCTTCACGCCGGGCGCTCGCGGCGTTGGCGGCCCTACCTTCTTCAGCGTGACCGCCTTCTTGAGGTCGCCGCCCGACAGCGTGAGTTCACCGGCGTGGACCTTGACCCGGTAGGTCTCCCATTCCCCGCCCAGCACGATCGACATACGGTTGTTCGTGAGTCGCCAGCGAACCGTTTCCTTGCCCCAGGATGCCGACGAGTCCGGACGGATGATCACCTCCCGCGGACCGTTCTTCGTGTCGGTGCGCGGGTCCACCCTCCAGGTTCCGGTGACGTCCATCGATTGCCGGCTCGCCGCCAGCGGTACCACTGCACACAACAGCCATACCACGGGTCTCATCCAAGGTGCTCCGTTCGATCGGTCATACCGATTGGAGTTTCCATCGCCCGCGCCGGAACGCGACGGCGGACGCGGCGGCCAGGGTCGAGAACGCCACCGCGATCGCCGCGAAGACCCCATCGGGACCCAGACCGGCGCGTGTCGCGAAGAACCATGCCAGCGGAATCTCCCAGCACCAGAAGACCAGGAAGTTGAGCCATGTCGGCGTCCAGGTGTCGCCGGCGCCGTTGAATGCCTGAGTCAGCACCATCCCGAAAGCATAGAGCGGGAAGCCCGCCGAGAGAATCCGCAGGCAGCGCACCGCGTAGAAGGTCATTCCGGGATCGTGCCCGAACATGCCGCTGATCGCGGGTGCGGCGACGACGAATATCACGCCGAGTGCTGTGAGAAAGGCAACATTGTAGCGGCACGCCGTCCAGGTGGCGGTTTCGGCCCTGGCAGGGTCATGCGCGCCGAGCGCCTGCCCCACCATCGTCGCCGCGGCGTTGGACAGTCCCCACGCCGGCATCAACGCGAAAATCACGACGCGAAGCGCCACGGTGTACCCTGCCACCGCTTCGCTGCCGAACGTGGCGAGCAGCCGCGCCAGTCCGATCCAGCTCGCGGTGCCCACCAGGAACTGCAGCGAGGCCGACGACGCCAGCCCGGTGAGATGGCGCATCAGCGCGCGGTCGAGCGCGAAGTGTCGCAGCCGCACTCGCAGCCGGTGTCCCGGGCGCACCATCGTGACAAAGGCGATCAGCGCGCCGATCCCCCTGCCGATGGTGGTGGCGACGGCTGCACCGGTGACGCCCAGGCGCGGCAGCGGACCCACGCCGAAGATCAGGCACGGGCCGAGCACGATGTTGATGGCATTGGCGGCCCAGAGAATCCGCATCGCGATGCTGGGATCGCCGGCGCCGCGGAACGCTCCGTTCAACACGAACAGCAGAATGACGGTGACCTCGCCGCCGAGGATCACCCGGGTATAGCTGCCGCCGATGGCGATCACGCCGGGCGCTGCACCCATCAGGCGCAGAAGTCCCGGCGCCGCGAGCGCGCCGGACAGGCCGAGTGCCGCGGCAATCACGGCCCCGAGGACGATCCCCTGCGCCGCACCGTGCGCCGCCGCATCCGGCTGATGTTCGCCGATCCGCCGCGCCACCACCGCTGTCACCGCGACGGCGATCCCCATCGCCATCGCGTAGACCAGCGCGAGCATCGACTCGGTGAGCCCGACCGCCGCGACGGCGTCGGCGCCGAGGCGCGACACGAAGAACATGTCCGTAACGGCGAACACGCTCTCCATCACCATCTCCAGCACCATGGGGATGGCGAGCAGCACCACGGCCCGGCCGACGCTGCCCCGGGTGTAGTCCCGGGTCGACCCGTGGAGCGCCTCGCGGACGACCGCCCAGGTCCCGTGCGAGCGCTCGGCAGGAATGACTTCGGTCACGATCGCTGCAAACATAACGGACGCCTTTTCAGGCGTCCGTCACGTTCTGAACTTCGGAACGACGATCTTGCGCGGCCGGGCCGCTCGGAAACTCCGCTGATGGCGTTCGGATCCCTCGCCGCTTATGCGGCTCGGGAAGATCCTTCGCGCGCCTGCCCGAGAGCGGGCGCGCTCAGGATACTGATCGACGGTGGTCGATCAGTACATCCCGCCCATGCCGCCGCCCGGTGCCGAGGGCATCGGCGGCTTGTCTTCCTTCTTCTCGACCACCACGCACTCTGTGGTGAGCAGCAGCGATGCGATCGACGCCGCGTTCTGCAGCGCGGTGCGAGTGACCTTGGTCGGATCAATCACGCCGGCCTTGGTGAGGTCCTCGTATTCGTCGGTTGCCGCGTTGTAGCCGAAGTTCTTGTCCTTCGACGCCTTGACTCGGGCCAGCACGATGGCGCCTTCAACGCCGGCGTTCGCTGCGATAGCGCGGATCGGTTCTTCCACGGCGCGACGCACGATGTCGACGCCGATCTTCTAGTCACCGCTCGCCTTCACCTTGTCGAGCACGCCCTGGCAGCGGATCAGCGCCACGCCGCCGCCGGGGACGATCCCTTCTTCCACCGCGGCCCGCGTTGCGTGCAAGGCGTCCTCGACGCGGGCCTTCTTCTCCTTCATCTCGGTCTCGGTCGCGGCGCCGACGTGAATAACCGCCACACCGCCGGCCAGCTTCGCCAGGCGCTCCTGCAGCTTTTCCTTGTCGTAGTCCGAGGTGCTCTTGTCGATGGCGGCGCGAATTTCGCCGATGCGGCCCTGAATGGAGTCCTTCTTGCCCTTGCCGTCGACGATCGTGGTGTTGTCCTTGTCGATCACGATTCGCTTCGCCTGACCCAGCTCGTTGAGCGTTGCGTTCTCGAGCTTGAAGCCGACTTCCTCCGAGATCACCTGTCCCTCGGTGAGGATGGCGATGTCGCGCAGCATCTCCTTGCGTCGATCGCCGAAACCGGGCGCCTTGACCGCCGCCACCTTGAGGGTGCCGCGCAGCTTGTTGACCACGAGCGTTGCCAGTGCCTCGCCCTCGACATCTTCGGCGATGATCAGCAATGGCTTGCCGGTCTGGGCGACCTTCTCCAGCACCGGGAGCAGCTCCTTCATCGACGAAACCTTCTTGTCGTGAATCATGATGTAGGGCGATTCGAGCACGGCCTCCATCGCCTCGGGATCGGTCACGAAGTAGGGCGACAGATAGCCGCGGTCGAACTGCATGCCTTCGACCGTGTCGAGCTCGGTCGCCAGACCCTTGGCCTCCTCGACCGTGATCACGCCTTCCTTGCCGACCTTTTCCATCGCCTCGGCGATCAGCTTGCCGATCTCCTGATCGTTGTTGGCCGAGATGGTGCCGACCTGGGCGATGTCCTTCTTGCCGCTGGTGGGCACCGACAGCGCCTTGAGCTCGGCCACCAGCGCCTCGACGGCGCGATCGATGCCGCGCTTGAGCTCCATCGGGTTGGCGCCGGCGGTCACGTTCTTGAGGCCTTCGCGGAAGATCGCCTGGGCCAGCACCGTCGCCGTGGTGGTGCCGTCGCCGGCCAGGTCGGACGTCTTGGTCGCGACTTCCTTGACCATCTGGGCGCCCATGTTCTCGACCGGGTCCGGAAGCTCGACTTCCTTGGCGACCGTGACGCCATCCTTGGTGACCGTGGGTGAGCCGAATTTCTTGTCGATGACGACATTGCGCCCCTTGGGACCCAGCGTCACCTTGACCGCCTCGGCCAGGGCGTCGACGCCCTTGCGCAGCTTGGCGCGCGCGTCGGTGTTGAAGATCAGTTCCTTTGCTGCCATCTCTTCAATCTCCGAATCTGTGAGTGTGGATCAGCCGAGCTTGGCGAGAACGTCCGAGGCCTTGATGATGATGACCTCGTCGCCATCGAGCGTAAACGGCGTGCCGCTGTACTTCCCGTAGATCACCGTGTCGCCGACCTTGAGGTCGACCGGTACCCGGGCTCCCTTTTCGAAGCGGCCGGGGCCCACGGCGATCACCTCGCCCTGGGTCGGCTTCTCCTTCGCGGTATCCGGGATGTAGAGGCCCCCACGCATCGACTCGGCTTCCTCGGTCGGCATGATGACCACGCGATCCTCGAGCGGGGCGATCTTGTGCTTGGTCTTGCTGGCGCCTGCCATGTCCCAACCTCCACCTTGAGCGGTATTCGATAAATGCAGTTGCACCAATTGCTTGGCAGTCGACGCCTGAGACTGCCAAGCGGGATCAACGTAGTCGCTCCGCACAGCGTGTCAAGGCATGCGCCATCGCGCACCGCCGGGATCCGACACCGGCCGGAGGGGGCCGGAGGCGGGCTATATATTGCCGGGACCGCCATCACTTCGTCCGTCCGGGGGATCCATGTTCGTGCTTCCGATGGTTATTGCCCTTCTCGCGCCGGTCGCGCAGCAGCCGGCCACCGAACACGGGCTCATCGTCCGGGTCGATTCGTCCCGCCACACGGTGACACTGGTCGGTGGCCAGTACGACATCGACCCCGCGATGGATGAGATGCCGGACATGCCGATGGGGATGATGAAGATGCAGGTGTCGTCGCTGCTGCGGTTCACCTGGCCGGTCAGCGGTTGGATCCGCGGCGTGCGTCTGCGGATCCACGACGCCTCGGGGAAGCCGCTGCCGCGCCGGCTGGTTCATCACATCAATGTGGTCAACTTTGCCCGGCGGCAGCTTTTCTATGACATGCCGGAACGGATGATCGCGATGGGCCAGGAAACGCAGGATATCAAGGTTCCGGCCACGATCGGCATCCCGGTCACCACCGGCATGCCGATGGCGGCCCTGGTGATGTGGCACAATGAGACCGCCAACGCCTACAAGGGCGTGTCGTTTGAAATGACGATCGACTACTCGCCGACCAACCTCGTGCCGCGCCCGGTGAGCGTCATGCCGGTGTACATGGATGTGGTGAATCCGGTCGGGCAGGACGTCGATTTCGACATTCCGGCCGGCCGGTCGACGTGGACGCACGACTTCACCATGCCGTTCAGTGGACGGATCATCGGCGCCGGAGGCCATGCCCATGATTACGCCGACGGGATCTCGCTGCTCGACGTGACGGATTCAGCCCGGTCGCGAACCGTGGTGCATCTCAACACCCCGGTCGATGCCCGCGGCCACATCCTGTC
>JBOHRZ010000158.1:0-6858 GCA_050732975.1 Gemmatimonadales bacterium | reverse complement strand
TCCTTGATCTTCGCTGCATCCCGGAGCGCGGCGAGGTATTCCTGCACCCGTTCGTTGCGTACCGACCGGATCATCGACGCCCGGAACTGGTCCTTTTCGGCGACGAACTTCTGCGAGTCGGCCTTGGTACGGCTCAACACCCGGATCACGTAAATCCCATCAGGCGTCTGAATCGGGTCGCTCAATGCGCCGACCGGAAGGCCGAATGCCGCGCCGGCGAGTTGCGGCGAAGGCAGCGGCGGCGTGACCCGGGTGAACGGGTCGAACTCGCGATTGTGAACGCCGAGCGACTTCGACGCATCCGCGAGCGACTCGCCGCGCTTGACGCGCGCCACCAGGGTGTCGGCGATCTCCCGGGCGCGGGCGAACTTCTTCTCATCCCGTATCTTGCTCACCACCTCGTCGTGCACCTGCGCGAGCGTGGGTATGCCGGCATCCTGGACGGAGTCGACGCGGAAAACGTATGACGCCACCTCGCCGTCGATGACCGGCGAGGTTTCGCCCTGCTTCGCCTGGAAGGCCCAGATGCCGGCGTCGGGGATGACGTAGGGGCCGAGCTGCACGCGGCTCCCTTCGGGCACCGCGCCGGTCTGACTGAGCGGAAGCTTGAGGGCCCGGGCCACCGTGTCGAGCGACGCCGGGTCGAGCCGCTCGGCGGCGATGCGCTGCAGCGAATCGACTTGGGCGTCGACCTGGTCACGATGCGCACCGGCCAGCGCGATCGGAATCAGGATGTGCCGGGCGTTGATCCTGTTGCCGTTCTTTTTGGTCACTTCGATGATGTGATACCCGAACGAACTGAGTACCGGCTGGGAAATCGTGTTCACCGGAAGCGAGAACGCGGCTTTGGCGAACGCGGTGTCGAGCTGGGTCGAGTCCTTGATCAGTTCACCGAGATCGCCGCCCTGCTTGCCGCTTACCGTGTCGGCCGACTCGCGCTTGGCGACCTGGTCGAAAGGCTGTCCGCCGGTGATCTCATCGCGTACCTGCCGGGCGCGGGCCAGCGCGGCAGCCGAATCGCTGGCGTCGAGGCGGCGGCCCACAGCCACGAAGCTGAGAAACGCGGTGCGGGGTCGATTGAAATCCTGCTTGTGGGCCTGGTAATACGCGGCGATCTCGTCGGCTGTGACCGGCACCGTACTGTCAGGCACGATGTTCCGCGGGATCACCGCGGTGAGCGAAATCTTTACCGAGTCGTGCTGGTCGCGGTACTTCTGCCAGAGCGCCGGGTCGGAGAGATAGACGTCGGCGGTCACCGCGCTGAAGAGCTTGGTGCGGAGGATCTGGTCCCGCGCTTCCGCCTCGAGTTGCGGGACGAAGTCCTGGCCCACCGGCGATGCCAGCCAACGCTGGTACTTGGTGAGGTCAAAGGTGCCGTTGGTCTGGAAGTCCGGCGCCGCCTGCAACTCGGTGGGCGGAACGTTGCGGATCCATTCGGTCACCTCGTCGGGCGAGGTGGTGATGTGGTACTTCTTGATCTGGTCGCCGATCAGAGTCGACTCGACGAAAGAATTCCAGACATCGTTGCGGACCTGCTGGGTCTGTTCGAGCGAGAGCGCGTTGCCGGTCGACTGCTGGCGCTGCGTCATGGCGTTCTGGACGGCCGTCTGGTAGGCGCGCAGGTCCACGGTCTGGCCGTTGACCGACCCGACCGAGGTCTGGGTAAGGAATCCGCCCTTGCCGGTGATTCCGCTCAGGTCGAGGATCATCCACGACAGGAACGTGATGGTGATCAGGTAGACCACCGGCTTCGCGGCATTTCGGAAGGCTTGCATCATAGCCATATAACTTAGGGCCGAGGCGTGCGGTTCCTCAATGCTGAGATCCCTCCCGGACGCCCGGCTATTATTTCGCCATGGCGGCCCTGACACCGGAACTCGACGAACTCGCTCGCCGGCTGGCGGACGACCCGGGCAGCACCTGCTTCGCCGCATTGGCGGACGGGATGCGGAAGCTGGGGGCGCTGGATGATGCGGAGCAGGTGGCTCGCCGCGGCATCGCGGCGCATCCCGGCTTCATCCCCGGGTACCTGGTGCTGGCGCGGGTCCTTCGCGACCGCCACGATGATACGGCGGCAGCCGCTGCGGCGCGGGAAGCCGTGGCGAGGGACGGCAGCCATCCGCTGGCGCTGGAGATGGCTGCGGAGCTTGCCGGGGCAGTGACCGCGGCCCATATGGCGGAGCGGGCGCCAGCACTTGCGCCGGTTGCGGCCGGACCTCGTGACGAGACGGCAGTGGATGCCGCCGAGGAAGGCGCAGCGCTCGACGACACCTTCGCCGACGGGGCGCTCGACGAGCCGGTCGTCACGGAATCGATGGCGGTCCTGTACCGTCGTCAGGGCCATCTCGACGATGCGCTCGCAGTCTACGAGGCGCTTGTTCGCCGGCATCCCGACGACCAGGCGCTGATGCAGCGCCGCGATGCGGTACACCGGGAGACTACGGCCGCACGTCCCCGCGCCTTCGATGCCGCCATCAGCGGCGGAACGCCGTTGCGCGCGTGGCTGGCATCAATTGCGGGCGCGCGTGCAGCGCAAGCATCGCCCGCGTCGAGTTACGATGCCTTCTTCCAACCGGCGGCGCCGCCGCCACCCGACGATCGTGATCTGGCGGCGTTTCAGGCCTGGCTCAGGGAGCTCGATCGATGACGCATATCGTGGTGATCAACGGTCCCAATCTGAACCTGCTGGGCAGTCGCGAGCCGGAGGTGTACGGTACCACGACGCTCGACGAGATCGGTGCGGCGCTCGATGCACGTGCTGGCGCACTGGAGGCGACGGTCGAGCTGGTCCAGTCCAATCACGAAGGCGAGCTGGTCGACGTGATCCAACGGCTGCGCGGCCGCGCGGATGGCGCGATTCTCAACCTCGGCGCCTATACCCATTCATCGCTGGCGATCCGCGATGCGCTTCTCGCGGCGCCGATCCCGTTTGTCGAGGTCCACCTCTCCAACCTCTTCGCGCGGGAAGCGAGCCGGCACCGCTCGATGACCGCCGACCTCGCAATGGGCATGGTGACCGGATTCGGAGCCCGCGGCTACCTGATGGCGCTGGAAGCGCTGGTCGAAACCCTTCGATCGGCGCCGAGCTGAATGGTCGACCGGCGCAACGAACGACAGGCGGCCGTCATCGCGGTGGTGGAGTCGCGAACCGAAGGCGTCCTGATTACCTCGATACCGAACATCCGGTGGCTCACCGGATTCTCGGGGTCTGCCGCGATGCTGCTCTTCGTCCGGGGCCGGGCAGCACTGATCACCGACTTCCGGTATGCCACGCAGGCTACCGCGGAAGTCGGCGGCGCGGCGGAAGTGGTGATCGAACGCGCCAGCGTGTGGGATCGCCTCAAGCGGCTCCTCGACGACGCGGCGATCGCAACGCTCGCGTTCGAATCGCACGTCACCACCGTCGCGAACGCTGAACGTCTCGGCTCGCTCTTCCGCGGTCAATTGGTGCCGGTGGCGGAGCTCGTCGAGCCGCTGCGGCAGGTGAAGGACGACGACGAACTCGCGGCGATCCGCGCCGCAGCGGCATTGGCCAGCGACGCGCTGGCGGAGGTGCTGCCGACCGTCCGCCTTGGTGACCGCGAGATCGACATCGCTGCGCGGCTGGAGTACGCGCTGCGCCATCGGGGCAGCCTGTGGCATCCGTTCCAGACCATCGTGGCATCGGGTCCCCGCTCGGCACTTCCTCACGCCAGGAGCAGCGAGCGCGAAGTCGCGGCCGGCGAATTGCTGCTGATCGATTTCGGCGCCCAGTTGGCTGGGTACTGCTCCGACATCACCCGCACGGTGGGGCTGAGGACGCTGGACGGAAAACAGCGTTCCGTGTACCAGCTGGTCAATGAGGCGCAGCGCCGCGCCCGGGAAGGGCTTCGCGCCGGGATGTCCGGCCGCGATGCGGATGCTCTGGCGCGCGACCTGATCGGGGCGAGAGGATACGGCGATGCCTTCGGCCACTCGCTCGGCCACGGTCTAGGATTGGAAGTACATGAGGCCCCGCGACTTGCGGCGACCGCTGACGCCCCGCTTCCGGCCGGAACGGTGGTCACCGTCGAGCCGGGGATCTATCTTCCGGGTTGGGGGGGCGTCCGGCTGGAGGACGATGTCTGGGTGGGACCGAACGGTCCCGTCCTCCTCAGCGACGGCCAGACCGATCTGCTCGTTCTCGACTGCTAGGCGGGGGCATACTTGGCGACGACCGCTGACATCCACAACGGTCTGGTACTCGATCTTGATGGTCACCTGATGCAGGTGACATACTTTCAGCACGTCAAGCCGGGAAAAGGGTCGGCCTTCGTGCGGACCCGACTGCGCAATGTCCGCACCGGCGCGGTCCTGGAGCGGACCTTTCCGTCGGGCGAGCGCCTCGATACGGTGGAACTTACGCATCGCCCCATGAGCTATTCGTACCGGGATGGCGATGACTATCACTTCATGGACCTGCAGAGCTTCGATGACGTCCCGCTGAGCGGCGACCTGATCGGCGCCGATCAACTCAAGTACCTGAAGGAAGGCATCGAGTGCACCGGACTGGTGCGCGACGAGGAGGTGCTTCTGGTCGAATTGCCGCAGTTCGTCGAACTGGAGATCGTCGAAACCGATCCCGGGAAGCGCGGTGATGCGGTGGCCGGCGCGACCAAGCCGGCGCGGCTGGAAACCGGCGCGGTGGTGCAGGTGCCGCTTTTCGTCGAGCAGGGAACCACGATCCGCGTCGATCGCCGGCAGGACAAGTACCTGGCTCGGGTATGACGCCTGAAGAAATCCAGGAACTGGCGCGCGCAGTCGAGCGGGTTCCGGCGCTCAAGGGCATCGACTTCCGCGATGTCCGGCGGCTGGCGCAGCTGTTGCGCGAGCGGCCCGAGATCGGTTCGATCGAGCTCAAGGGCTTCTTCGGCACCGGCGTGGTGATCACCCGGACCAACCAGTTGGGCGCAGGTTCGGCGGCCGCCATGCCGATGATTACCCAGATGCCGGGTGCGGCGGCCCCGGTTCCCGCCGTGGCGCAGAACGAACCGGCCGAGGCGGCGCCGGCCGCTGCGGCGACGCTCAAGGAGATCCGGTCGCCGATGGTCGGGACCTTCTACGCGCAGCCGGAACCCGGCGCCGATCCCTATGTGCGGCCCGGCTCCCGCGTGACCTCCGGCCAGACCGTCTGTATCATCGAGGCGATGAAGATCATGAACGAGATTGAAGCGGAAGTCAGCGGCGTCGTTCGCGAAGTCCTGGTCGAAGATGCCACGCCCGTCGAGTACGGTCAGGTCCTCTTTCGCGTCGATCCCAATGGCTGACGAAACTCTGCCTGTCGCCGGTGGCGACGTCGTCAGCGGCGAGCGTGCGTCCGGCGGTTTCCATTTCCGTTCCGCGGTGGTCGAGATGATCCAGCGCGGCGCCTCCGATCTGTTGCTCAAGGGGGGGCGCCCGCCGACGGTGCGCGTCAACGGCTCCCTGCAGGCGCTGCCGATGCCGCCGCTCAAGCCGGAAGAACTCAAGGAACTGGCCGAGTCGCTGATGACGCCGCGCCAGATCCGTGACTTCGCCGACAGCAAGGAGGCCGACTTCGGCATCGGCGTGCCCGGTATCGGCCGTTTCCGCACCAACGTCTACCTCCAGCGCGGCACGGTGGCATTCGCCCTGCGCGCGATTCCGTACGAGGTCCGCTCGGTGCGGGAGCTGCTGCTGCCCTCCGTCCTCGAGGAAGTGTCACTCCGGCCGCGTGGTCTGGTACTGGTCACGGGAATTACCGGCAGCGGCAAGTCGACCTGCCTGGCGGCGATGATCGATCACATCAACCGCAATCGGCGGGTCAACATCATCACCATCGAGGACCCGATCGAGTTCCTGCATCGCGATCAGCTCGCCAGCGTGTCGCAGCGCGAGATCGGTACCGACACCCGCACCTTCGGTGACGCGCTGAAGCATATCCTGCGGCAGGATCCCGACGTGATCCTGATCGGCGAGATCCGCGACATGGATACCATGGACACCGCCATCAAGGCGGCCGATACCGGCCACCTGGTCCTGTCGACGATCCATACAACCGACGCCACCCAGACGATTTCGCGGGTGCTGTCATTCTATCCGCCGCACCAGCACGGCGAGATCCGCATGCTGCTGTCCACGGCGCTTGCGGGCGTCGTCTCCATGCGCCTGGTGCCGCGCGCCGACGGCAAGGGACGGGTGCCGGCTGTCGAAGTCCTCATTAACACGGCCGCGGTGGCGGACAACATCCGTGACACGCAACGGGCGCTCAATATCCCCGATCTGATTGCCGAAGGCGGCATGACCTACGGCATGCAGTCCTTCGATCAGTCGCTGATGCGGTGGTACCACGACGGAGTCATCAAGTACGAGGACGCCGTGTATCACGCCACCCATCCCAGCGAATTTGCGTTGCGGGTGTCCGGCGTCAGCGGTACCTCAGACCGGACGTTCACCGACATCGCGGGCGGAGATCGGCGCTGATGTTCCGCAAGGTGATGATCGCGAACCGCGGCGAGATTGCGCTGCGGGTGATTCGTGCGTGCCACGAACTCGGGATCCGGACGGTGGCGGTGTACAGCGAGGCCGATCGGGAGTCGTTGCCGGTGCGGTTCGCGGACGATGATGTCTGCATCGGGCCGCCGCCGAGCCGCCTGTCGTACCTGCGCATTCCCAGCCTGATTGCCGCGGCGGAGGTCACCGGCGCCGACGCCATTCATCCCGGCTACGGCTTCCTCGCCGAAAACGCCGAGTTCTCCGACACCTGCCGCGCCTCGCACATCGCCTTCATCGGACCGACCGGCGACCAGATCCGGGCGATGGGCGACAAGGCGTCAGCGCGCCGGCTGGCGGCCGAGGCCGGGGTTCCCACGGTCCCCGGAT
>JBOHRZ010000157.1:0-6958 GCA_050732975.1 Gemmatimonadales bacterium | reverse complement strand
CGGCACGGCCGGCCGCCGGTCCATCAGGGGTCGATAATGCGGCGCCGCTGTTGTAGCGGCGCCGCAACGCTTTGAGGGATCGGCCCAGCAGAGGGTGGTGTGGGGCAATTGCGAAGTCGTTTCCAGACCTCCATGGATCACCGCTGGATAACTCGAAACAACACGCGGGGTTACCGTCGCCGGCTGGCGCGCAAATTCGTTTCCGGGTCCCATACGGACTCGGCACGTGAGATGCATGTTCTACCGCCATTGATAAGGGCCGCAAACCAACCAGGCGGGGGAGTGTCACATGAAATTCCGGGTTCTGGGAGCCATCGCACTGATCGCTGCGCTGGCCACGCCATTGAAGCGGGCGAATGCGCAGTTTCAGGAGGGGTTCACCTTCGTGACCGGTGGGTCGGGGTGCTGTGACCTCGACCACTACATGGGTGAGTTCACCACGAGCAACAACATCGCGTTGACCGGCGAAGCGCCGGTCTTTACGCAATTCCAGATCTGGTGTGTCGATCCGGATGCGTTTGTGCACAATGGCGAATCTTGGCCGGCGGCGTGGGTGACCGTGCTGTCCGGCAATCTCAGCCACACCGACGTCGGCAACGAACAGCTCTACCGCGAGGCGGCGTACCTGGCCAACCAGATGGTGCCCACGCCGGTGCCGAGTTCGATGGACGAGAATCTCGAGTACGCGATGTGGCAGCTGCTGGGCTACACCTACGTCGAGTCCGGAGCACTCAACGACGGCAGCACCCACTGCACCGGCACTGGCTATACCGGATGTCCAAATTACGATCAGACCACGGTGGATGGCTACATCGCGGACGCCGTCACCGGTTATGGTACCATTGTGCCAACCGACTGGGCTGTGATCAACTTGGGCACTGCCGATGTCGTGCAGGAGTTCATCTACTACTCGCCCCAGGGCATCTCTCTGGGGGGCCCAGTCCCCGAGCCGGCGACGATGTCACTGCTGGCGATGGGGCTGGTCGGTATGGCGGGCGTCGGCCTCAGGCGGCGGCGCCGGTCATAGACCAGTAGATCGGATCGGCGCGGACCCGCCCGCGCCGGACAGGGACGGGGGTTCCGGACCAGATCCGGAACCCCGTTTTTTTGTGGACCCGATACCACACTCTGTGGTAGGCACGGACCTCCCCGGAAAGGTCGGCAGCGCTGCAACGCACCGTTCACTACCGGAGCCGATTGTCGAAGGCGCGTTGTGACAACGGTTTAAGGCGGCAGCGCGGCGGATTGTCCGGCTAGCGTACCTGTGGCACGTGCCATGCCCGTAGGCGGGCGGGGAAGCAGTCGTCAGGCGGCTCAGACTGATTGGAGCGGATATGGTTCGACGGATCCTCGGTGCGATGGCGATCACGGTGCTCAGTGTCGCCGCGGCGAACGCCCAGGACCCGTTCCAGGCAAAGTTCCAATTTACCGGCGGTGGTTCCGGAGTACCGATCGGTTTCGATTTCGGCGCCTACACGGGCAAGTTCATCTCGCCGAGCAATCCGGCGCAGACCTTCGAGCCCAACGGCCTCTCGTTCCAGGTCTGGTGTGTCGATCCCGAAGACTACGTCTACGTCGGCGAACAGTCGAATCCCTGGGTGACATACCTGAGCGGGTCGAACTTCAGCAAGACGCTCGTCGGCGACCAGACCAGGTACCTCGAGGCGGCTTGGCTCGCCAACCAGCTTTTCGGGACGACCATCAACGCGGGCGACGAGAATCTGGAATACGCGATGTGGGAGCTGATGGGCTACTCCACGATCAACGATGCCGCCTGCGCCGGCGGTCTGATCTCCGCGTGCCCGAACTACAACGCGACGACCGTCGGCAGCAACATGAGCAACGCGATCGCCAACTACACGTCGCTCACGTTCAACCAGTGGTCGGTGATCACCGCGCCCAACCAGCAGGAACTGCTCTACTTCCACGAGCAAGGACCTCCCGAGGACCTCGTCCCCGAGCCGGCGACGATGTCGCTCGTCGCGATGGGACTGGTCGGTCTGGCCGGAGTACCGATCAAGCGCCGCAAGCGCAACGGCTGAGCCGGATCGGTTCTTGTGGCGCTATTGCCACAATCGTGTAGGGGTGGATCGACTCGGGCCCCCACGGTTCGATCCGCAGGGGTCTCGACATCGCCTCGCCTCAAATTCGCAAATGATTGCCAGTCAGCAGGTTGCAGCGTGGCGAACCGAGCGTCTCACCGCCGTCCGCGCGTGGCACATGACATGCTTCCCCCACCGTTCTGGTATCCCTGTATCCACGCTATCGGGAGTTTCCCATGCTCCGTCGAATTCTGGGTGTCATCGCCCCAGCCGCCGAAAGGTTATTGCCACGGCGCCCTGCTGTTCGCCTTGCCGCCGCGATTTTGCTGATCGGCGTTGCCGCGCCGGCTACCGCCCGCGCCCAGGACGTTTGGGACCTCGTCGCCCTCTCCGGTGGCGGCGATCTGGGAGCGAACTCCTTTACCTTCACCAACGGACTGCTCGGTTCGGTAACGGCGTTCGACGTCGCCTTGAGCAATGACATCTATGCCAAGGATTTCGGTCAGCCGCTGACCGATCCCGAGCACGGCATCGGCCTCTGTACGCCGGGTGCCGTATGTTCCCCTGGAACGCCGGCCAGCTACGAGATCGGCGATTTCGGCACCGACGGCTTCGTGCTCAGCATGACCGGGCTTGCTTCCGGTGTGCAGCTCGACGCGTTCCAGCTTGGCTCCGTCCAGACCGGTGAAGGGTGGAAGGTGTTCTACACCACCACCGGGACCTGCAATGTCGAAACCGGATTCACGGACTATTATTCGGGAGGCGGTCCTACGAGCGGTGAGATCGCCGTCCAGGATACCCACGCCAACTGCCTCAAGTTCGTTCCCATCGGCTCCGGCGGCGGTCCGGACTACCTCCTTCAGAGCATCACTACGGAAGGCCCGTCAAACGTCGTCCCCGAGCCCGCCACGATGTCCCTGCTCGCCATGGGCCTCATCGGCATGGCCGGTGCCGGCCTGAAGCGCCGCAAGAACAAGACGTGAGACGTGAGAAGTGAGAAGAGAGAAGGGGAGACCCGACGGCGAGCTTGATCTCGACCGTCGGGTTTTCACTTCTCGCTTCTCACTTCTCTCTTCTCACCTTCTTGACATTGCGCTGATGCTCCGCCAGCGTCGTAGCGAAGAGACTCTTCCCGTCGGGCCCTGAGACGAAATAGAGGTACGGCACCTTCGCCGGGTTGAGCACCGCCTCGATCGCCTGACGCGAAGGATTGTCGACCGGCCCCGGCGGCAGGCCGGCGTGGAGATAGGTGTTCCACGGCGAGGCGATCTGGTAGTCGGCGTTGAAGAGCCGGTTCCGATGTTCGCCGTCGCGCAGCAGGAAGGCGTAGATCACGGTCGGGTCCGCCTCCAGCGGCATCCCGCGCTTCAGGCGGTTGCGGTACACCGCGGCAATCAGCGGCCGCTCGCTGGAGTCTTTCGCCTCCCCCTCGACAATACTCGCCAGCGTGAGAACATCGGCGCGATCCAGCCCTGCAGCCCTGGCGCGCGCATCCCAGGCCGGATCCCAGCCGTCGACCCGCGCGGCCACGAACCGCGACACCACCTCGCGCGCCGAATCGAAGCCGCCGAAATCGAATGATTCCGGCTTGAGCCATCCCTCGGCGCTCGGCCCCGGGATATCGAAGCGTTTGAGGAGCTCCGGGTCGCGCGCCGCGGCAAGGACGCTGTCGTGCGGGATGCCCAGCGTCGATTCGGCTGAGCGGGCGAGGTCGAAGATCGTCGCCCCGATCGGGACCGTGAGCCGGAACCGCTCGGATTCGCCATTCGCCAGCGCCTGGATGACCGGCACCGTGCTCGAGTGCTGCGGCAACCGATAGACCCCGGCCTTGAGGTTGCGATTGAGGTGCGCCAGGCGGGCCCGGATCCGGAACCAGGTCGACGAACGGATGACGTGATGGTCCACCAGCGATTCCGCCGCCGCGCGAACCGTCGAGCCGGGAGGGATGCGGACGATCTCGACCGGGCCGGAAGAACAACAAGTGAGAAGGGAGAAGAAAGAAGTGAGAAGGAGGCGAAAGCCGGTACCCGAGCCGGCGGCCGCATTCCGTCGAGTTCTTCGCCTCGGCCCCTTCTCACTTCTCACTTCTCACTTCTCACTTTTCCGTCCAGCCACCGTCTCAGTATCTCTGCTGCCGCGTGCGCATCCACCGGCGGCCCGGCTCGGTGTTTGACGTCCGCAGTGCTGAAGCTTTCGTCGATCCACGCGACCGGAAGGCGCGAGCGTTCGGCGAAGAGCGTCCCCATCGCCCGGGCCGAGCGCGCGGAAGCGCCTTCGCGGCCATGGTCATCGAGCGGTATCCCGACGACCAGTCCAACCGGATGTTCGCGCTCGATCACGGTGAGAAACTCGCCCAGCGGCAGCCGCTTCCCGGTCCGGTAGCGGAGCACTTCCAGCGGTGTGGCGATGAGTTGCGTCTCGTCGGAGATGGCCAGCCCGATCCGCGACGAGCCCCAGTCGACGCCGAGGACCCGACCCGAAGCGGGAATCATGGCGGAGCAAGTGAGAAGGGAGAAGTGAGAAGTGAGAGGGGTACGGGGGTGGGTAGGTGGCTGGCTCCGCCCGCTTCTCTCTTCTCACTTCTCACTTCTCGCTTTTTCATTGTGCCATTGTCGCGAAGAAGTCCTTGTTCGTCTTGGTGCGCTTCATCCGGTCGAGCAGGAATTCCATCGCCTCGACCACCGGCATGTCGGCGAGGAAGTTGCGCAGCAGGTAGACGCGGTTGAGCTCGTCCTTGTCGAGCAGCAGCTCTTCCTTGCGGGTCCCCGACTTGTTGACGTCGATCGAAGGGAAGACGCGGCGATCCGAGAGGCGGCGGTCGAGCACCAGTTCCATGTTGCCGGTGCCCTTGAACTCCTCGAAGATCACTTCGTCCATGCGCGAGCCGGTGTCGATCAGCGCAGTGGCCACGATGGTGAGCGACCCGCCGCCCTCGATGTTGCGGGCGGCCCCGAAGAACCGCTTCGGCTTCTGCAGAGCGTTGGCGTCGACACCGCCGGAGAGAATCTTGCCGGAGTGGGGCACTACCACGTTGTGGGCCCGGGCGAGGCGGGTGATCGAGTCGAGCAGGATGATCACGTCGCGGCCGTGTTCGACCAGCCGGCGGGCCTTCTCGATCACCATGTCGGCGACCTGGACGTGGCGGTCGGCCGGTTCGTCGAACGTCGAGGCGATCACTTCGGCTGCGACGTTCTCCTGCATGTCGGTGACTTCTTCCGGGCGCTCGTCGATCAGCAGCACGATCAGGTAGCACTCGGGGTGATTCTCGGTGATCGCGTTGGCCAGCTTCTGCAGCAGGATCGTCTTGCCGGCCTTGGGCTGGGCGACGATCAGGCCCCGCTGTCCCTTGCCGATCGGCGAGAGGAGGTCGACCACCCGCATCGAGATGTCGTTGTCCTTGCGCTCGAGTCGAATCCGCTGGTCGGGGTAGCGCGGCTTGAGGTTGTCGAACGCGATGCGATCCTTGGTCTTCTCCGGCTCCTCGTAGTTGACGCTCTCGACCTTGAGGAGAGCGAGATAGCGTTCTCCCTCCTTGGGCGGGCGGACCTGCCCCATCACCGTGTCTCCGGTGCGCAGGTCGAAGCGCTTGATCTGCGACGGCGAGACATATATGTCGTCCGGCCCGTAGAGGTAATTCCAGTCCTGCGAACGGAGGAACCCGTATCCCTCGGGGAGGATCTCCAGCACCCCTTCGCCCCGAATTACCGTCTCGCGATCGAGCAGCGACTGCTCGATCTTGAAAATCATGTCCTGCTTGCGGAGCCCGGAGTAGTTGGTGATGTTGAGTTCCGCGGCGAGCGCGTGCAGCTCGGCGACGGATTTCTGCTTGAGTTCAGCAATGTCCACGGAGTTCTCCGGATGGCGTGGTCCCGCCAGGACCTGCAGAGCGGTGCGAGAGGGACGACGGAATGGCCTGGGATATGGTGTGGGACGGTTCTGGCGTATGAGACTCGCGCAGCGAGCGCGAACGATGTCGGCGTGATGAAAGCGGGAGCGCCCAACAATACGAACCGGCGGCTGTATCGTCAAGTCCTTGTGACGCATGGAATTGGAACGGGGCCCCGGGGCCCGGCCGGGGGCTCCGGCCATGCCTGAGCCCGCGGACTTCTTCTCGGCCTGGCGGGCCAGCGAGCTGGTCGGCGATCGGGAGGTCCTCGACGGGGTCCTCCGGCCCGAATACCAGGGCCACAACCCCGCGTTGTCGGCGTTCCTGCGGAAGTGGCCGGGAGCCTGGTACTGGGCCGACAACGCCCGCACCAAGCTGGTCCTGGTCCGCGGTTCGGCGCCGGCGCGGCCGGAGCGCTGGCTCTGGCACGGGGCGCTCCTGATTCTCTTTCTGATCTGTACCCTGGGAGCCGGGGCGGTCGTGGCGGGGCGCATCACCCCGCCGGTGCATCCGGGCATCGGTGGCGCCATCACCGGCGCGATCGAGTTCGGTCAGTTCGTCGCCCGCGACTGGCGGGTGCTCTCCTGGGGGTGGGATTTCGCCCTGCCTCTGATCGCCATCCTGCTGATCCACGAAATGGGGCACTACGTCGCGGCCCGGCGATACGCCATCGACGTTTCACCTCCGTACTTCATCCCGGTTCCTCCCAACCTGTCGCCGATCGGCGGCCTGGGCGCCTTCATCCGGCTGCGGAGCGCCGTCTATGACCGGCGCCAGCTTCTCGACGTCGGGGCGGCAGGTCCGCTTGCAGGCTTCGTGGTGGCGCTGGGAGTGCTGCTGTGGGGCTATCAGTTGTCGCATCGGGTGCACCTGCCGGTCGCGGGGGCTCCGGCCTTTATCGTCTTCACCGGCCACCCGATCATCCTCGGCGACTCGCTGCTGACCCGCTATCTCTGCCGGTGGATCCTCCCGGGAGACGGGGCGGTGCTCCTCTCGCCGCAGGCATTCGCCTGGTGGGTGGGGATGTTCA
>JBOHRZ010000156.1:0-7002 GCA_050732975.1 Gemmatimonadales bacterium | reverse complement strand
GCGCCCGGGGAGCACTCCGCCTGCGACCTGACCGAGGCGCGCCAATTCAACCTGATGTTCAAGACTTTCATGGGTCCCGTCGAGGACACGGCGTCGGTGGTGTATCTCCGGCCGGAGACCGCCCAGGGGATCTATGTCAATTATCTGAACGTCCTGAATTCGTCGCGGCAGCGGGTTCCCTTCGGGATCGCCCAGATCGGCAAGGCATTCCGCAACGAAATCACCCCGGGCAACTTCACCTTCCGGACCCGCGAGTTCGAGCAGATGGAGATGCAGTTCTTTGTCCGGCCGGGGACCGATGAGGAATGGTTCGAGCGGTGGCGGGCGCTTCGCTTCGGCTGGTACGAGGAAATCGGCATCCAGCGGGATCGCCTCCGCTGGCACGGGCATGCCGCCGGCGAACTGGCCCATTACGCCAAGGCGGCGTACGATGTCGAATATCAATTCTCGTTCGGATGGCAGGAAGTCGAGGGGATCCACAACCGCACCGACTTCGATCTGCGGCGCCACCAGGAGTTCTCGGGGAAGAAGCTGGAGTATTTTGACGCCGCCAGCGGTGAGCGCTTTCTGCCCTTCGTCGTGGAAACGTCAGCCGGCGCTGATCGCGTTACCCTCGCGGTGATGGCGGACGCGTATCGCGAGGAAACCGTGGAGGGCGAGCTGCGCGTCGTGATGGGATTCGCGCCGACAGTGGCGCCGATGAAGGTCGCGGTGCTTCCGCTGGTGAAAAAGGATGGCATGCCGGAAATGGCGCTGGAGCTATACAACGATCTGCGGGAACGCCTGCCCGCGTTCTACGACGACAGCGGCGCGATCGGCCGCCGGTACCGGCGCCAGGACGAAATCGGCACGCCGTGGTGCGTGACCATCGACGGCGAGACCGCGGCGCAGCGAAGTGTCACCATCCGCGATCGCGACTCCATGAAGCAGGAACGCGTCGGGCTCGATCAGGTCAAGCCATGGCTGGAGGAACGACTGCGATGATCTTCGAAACCACGACCACCCTGTCCGCCGAACAAGTGCTGGAGCGGGCCAAGCGGTTCTTCGCCGAACGGGTGCCGCAGACCGCCGCATTTCCCGAACGCGAAGGTCCCGGATTCCTGCTGCTGCGCGGCCAGGGTGGTGAGGAAGTGACGCTCTCGGTGTTCGACGGCAATGGCGCCAATCGGGTCCGCGCATCGACCCTGCTGTTCGACCAGGCCGTCGACCGCTTCCTGTCGACCCTTCCCGTTGCCGAGCGGAGCGGACGATGAACGACGCCCTCGCGGTGCGGGTGCGGGTCCTGGAAGCGTGGGAGGATTTCGATGTCAGCGTCGATCCGGCGACGTCGATCGGCGATCTCAAGCGTCAGGTGCTCGGCCGGGTGCGCATTCCCGCCGATCCGTCGCGCTTCATGGTGAAGTTTCGTGGCGCCGAGATCACCGACGAAACCCGATCGCTGGAGGAACAGCAGGTTCCGCCGGGTGCGGCGCTGATCGTGCTCCGCCGGCACCGCATGCCGGTGCGCTGAAGGGTCGAGCATGCAGGTGCTCACCGGCGCGGCGTGCCTGTCGCACCGCCCCGCTCCGGATCATCCCGAGCAGCCGGAACGGCTTGCAGCGGTGCTCGTGGCGCTGCGGCGCGCCGACGGAATCACGGTTGCCGAAGCGCCTCCCGCTCGGCGCGACGATCTGCTCGTCTGCCATGAGCGCAGCTACCTGGAGCGCGCCGCGGCGCTGGCGCGTTCCGGCGGCGGCGAACTCGGTCCCGACACGACGCTCTCACCGGAGAGTTGGCCATCGGTGCTTGCCGCGAGCGGAGCAGCACTCGCGGCGCTGTCGGCCGCGATGAGCCGTGCGGGGCATCAGTTCGCCGCGCTGCGGCCGCCGGGGCATCATGCGCTGCGCGGCCGGGCGATGGGGTTCTGCGTCGTGAATCACGTCGCCGTGCTGGCGCACACCGCCTTGCGTCGCGGCGCCGAACGGGTGCTGGTCGTCGACTGGGACGTTCACCACGGCAACGGGACGCAGGCGCTCGTCGAACGCGAAGCGGCGATCCGGTTCGTGTCGATGCATCAGTGGCCGTGGTATCCCGGCAGTGGTGCCGCCGACGAGGTCGGGGTGGGGAACTGCTTCAACGTCCCGATGCCGGCCGGGTTGCCGTCCGATCGCTACGTCGAGGCATTGTGGACCGCCGTGGAGCGGGCGACCGCCGGCTGGCGCCCCGACCTGATCCTGATCTCGGCCGGGTACGACGCCATGCGCGGCGATCCGCTCGGTGGCTTCACACTCGAATCCGACGACTACCGCACCTGGATCCGGCGACTCAGGAATGCGTTTGACGGGGCGCCGATCGTCGCGTCGTTGGAGGGCGGCTATAATCCGGCGCGGCTGGCGGAAGGTGTGCTGGCAACGTGCCAGGAACTTGCAACGGGCGGCTGACGCCCGGCGGATGAAATGTCACTGCGACTGACGACTGAAACACTCACGCTGCACACCCGCCATCCGTTCGTAATCGCGCGGGGCGGCGAGAGCGAGTATCGCACCCTGATGGTGAAGATCACCGACGGCGACGGCGTCGAGGGATGGGGCGAAGCGGCGACCAGCCGGTTCTACGGCGAGACGGCGGACACCGCCGCCGCGGCGCTGCACGTGTATGCACCGCTGCTGGGCGATGATCCGATGCAGCTCGATGCGATCGAGCAGCGCCTGGAGTCGGCCCTGCGGCGCAATGCCGCGGCGCGGGCAGCGATTTCGGCGGCGCTCCACGATCTGGTCGGCAAGCGGCTCGGCGTCCCGCTCTGGCGGTATTGGGGACTCGACAAGGCCGCCGCGCCGCGCTCGACGTTCACCATCGGGATCGATTCGCCGGAGGTGGTCCGACGCAAGATCGCCGAGGCGGCGGAGTATCCGATCCTCAAGGTGAAACTGGGCGGGCCTCACGACCGTGACACGCTGCGCGTGGTGCGGGAAGCGACCGATCGCGAGATCCGGGTGGATGCCAACTGCGGCTGGACGGCGGCGCAGGCGGTCGGCATGCTGCCCGTGCTCGACGAATTCGGCGTCGCAGTGCTGGAACAGCCGGTGGCGCCGGCCGACGTCGAAGGCCTCGCGCACGTCCGTCGCCGAGCCCGTATCCCGATCATCGCCGATGAGAGTTGCGTGACGGCCGCCGACATCCCTCGCGTCGCCGGTGCGGTCGACGGCATCAACATCAAGCTGGCCAAATGCGGCTCGCTGCGCGAAGCGCTTCGGATGATCGCGGTGGCGCGCGCGCATCAGATGATCGTCATGGTCGGCTGCATGATCGAATCGTCGCTCGGCATCACGGCGGCCGCGCACTTCACCCCGCTGGTCGATGTCGTCGATCTCGACGGCGCGGCCCTGCTCCGCGACGATCCGTTTGCGGGCGCGGGCATCCCCAACGGCCAGGTGACGCTGCCCGACGCGCCGGGACTCGGTGTGACGCGACGATGACCGAACGGTTTGCCCGGGTGGCGCTGCCGTTGCCGCTGCCTGAGCCGTACGTCTATGCGATTCCCGCGACACTGGCCGACCGCGCGCTCCCTGGAGCGCGCGTTGTCGTTCCGGTGCGCCAGCAGGAATGGATCGGTGTCATCGTCGCCACCGGCGTGCCGGCACCGGCAATGCCCGCTCGCGACCTGCTGGCCGTCCCCGACGCCGAGCCCGCCGTGCCGGCGCCGCTGCTGGAGTTGTCGCAGCGGATGGCGCGCTATTACGGCGCGCCGATCGGCATGGTGCTGCGCGCGATGCTGCCGGCGGCGTTGTGGGGCAAGTCCTCCGTCACGGTGACGATCCGCGACGGCGCATCGCGGGGACTCGGCGGCACCGCGGGGAAGATGCTGTCATGGCTGCACGATCGCGGCGGCAGTGCGCCGGTGCGAACGGCGGCCCGCGCCTTCAGGCGACCAGTATGGGACGTGATCGACAGGATGCAGCGGATCGGCGCCGTCGACGTCGAGGTGGTGCCGCCCGACACCGGCGCCGCCGCGGCCACGATCCGAGTTGCCCGCCTCGTCGGCACGCCGTTGTCGCTGGTGGAGCGGGAACAGCGCTTCCGGCGCGCACCCAAGCAGCGAGTACTGTATCAGGCGCTCGAGGAGCGCGGCGGTCGCCACCCGGTCGGCGAGCTGCTGTCCGCCACCGACACGACGGAGGCGCCGCTGCGTTCGCTGCAGCGCGGCGGCCTGATCGAGATTATCGAGGTCGAGCATCGGCGCGATCCCTTCGACGTACCGGTGGAACCCGCGCCAACGCGAACCCTCAGCACCGATCAGCAACGCGCGCTCGCGGAGATCGAGGCACTGCCCGGCGGCGCAGCGTGCCTGCTGTTCGGCGTGACCGGATCGGGGAAGACGCAGGTGTACTTGGAACGAATCAAGGTGGCGCTCGATGCGGGTCGGGGCGCCATCGTGCTGGTGCCGGAGATTGCACTCACGCCGCAGACGGTCGGGCGGGTGCGGGCAATGTTTCCCGACCAGGTGGCGGTGCTGCACAGCGGCCTCTCCGACGGCGAGCGCGCCGATGCCTGGCGTGCGTTGCGCCGGGGCGACCGTCGCATCGCGGTGGGACCGCGCTCCGCGGTGTTCGCTCCGGTCGAACGGCTCGGGGTCATCGTCGTCGACGAGGAACACGAGGCGACCTACAAGAACGGCGAGACGCCGCGCTACCACGCGCGCGATGTCGCGGCGATGCGAGCGCGCCTTGAGGAGGCCGTGCTGGTTCTCGGCACCGCGACGCCGTCGCTCGAAACCTGGACCAGGACCCGCGACGCGGGAACGATCTTCCGGCTCGACACCCGCATTGCGTCGCGGCCGCTCCCGCCGGTCGAGCTCCTCGACCTGCGTCACGAACCGCAGACCGACGGCGTGCGAGGAATTCCGTGGACGGAGCGCCTCGATGGCATGCTGGACGAGACGTTGCAGGCCGGCGAGCAGGCGCTGCTTCTTCTCAATCGCCGCGGTTGGGCAGCTTTCGTGCAATGCACGGCGTGCGGCACGGTGGTCGAATGTCCCAACTGCAGCATTTCGCTGACGGTGCACCGCTATCCGGACCGACTGCGGTGCCACTATTGCGATCACCGCGAGGAGGTGCGGTCACGATGCGCCGTGTGCGGCGGCGAAACGGCGCAGCAGGTCGGCGCCGGGACGCAGCAGCTCGAGCGACTGGTCGCGGAGCGATTTCCCGGCGCGCGCATCGCCCGCATGGACCTCGACACGACCGGTCGGCGTTGGGCGCATCAGGATATTCTCTCCCGGGTCGAGCGGCGAGAGGTCGATGTTCTCCTCGGTACCCAGATGATCGCCAAGGGAATCGACCTGCCGGACGTGACGCTGGTCGGCGTGGTCGACGCGGACACCAGCCTTCACCTGCCGGATTTTCGGGCCGCCGAACGCACATTCCAACTGGTGGCGCAGGTGGCTGGCCGTGCCGGTCGCGGTCCGCGCGGCGGGCGCGTGGCGGTGCAGACCCGGCAGCCGGATCATCCAGCCCTGCAACGCGCCGCCGCCCACGATGCCGACGGATTCCTGGCCAGGGAACTCGAGGCACGGCGGATGCCGCCGTACCCGCCGCACACCTCGCTGGTGCGGTTGCTGCTCGCGGGACCCGAGCAACCCATTGTCGCCGCGGCAGCGGGACGGCTTGCGGATTGGTGCGTGCGGACGATCGCTCGAAGTGCGCTTCCGATCACGGTGGTCGGCCCGGCGCCGTGCCCGATCGAACGGATCAAGGATCGCTGGCGCTTCCATCTGATCCTCAAGGGAGATCCACCCGGGTTGAGCCGATGGGTTGCCGCCGTGGCGCCGCGGCTCGCGCGGCCGCGCGCCGGCGTCCGGATCAGTGTTGATCGGGATCCGGTGTCGCTGATGTAGGCGAAGAGCGGGGAGAGCGAGGAGAGCGAGGAGAGCGGGGAGAGCCGCGGCTATCTGCCCATGGCGGTCAACGAGATTCCCGCGGATATCGTTCGCCCCGCGGCGGGTTCGAGCACGCGTCCACCGGTGCCATTGATCGTCACGGCGCCGACGTAGCGGCGGTCGAACAGATTCAGCACCGCCACGAATGGTGTCACGTCCCAGATCCCGCTGTGCCCGCGCCAGAGCAGGCGCGCGCCGGTGACGCCGGTGCCCCATCCGCTGACCTGAATGGTATTGGCGTCATCGGCGAACATACCGGACGAGAAGGCCTGGTCGACATCAATCTCGAACCCGTGTCCGATCGCTCCCGCGACGCCGAGGCGCGCGATCGTGCGCGGAAACCCGGCCACCTGGTTGCCATCGAGGATATCGATCGACGCCGGCGTCACGGCGCGGTACTCGGCGAACGCGGCATCCGTCCAGGTGAAGGTTCCGCGCGCGGTGAGGCCCGGCGCGAGCCGCCACGCCAGCCCCGCTTCGGCGCCCAAGGTCCGGGTGCGGCCGGCGTTGCGGTAGTAGGTGCGCCCGGCGACCTCGCTGTAGGGGATGATCGCGTCATGGGTCGTGGTGTGATAGCCGGCGACGTCGATCGTCAATCGTCCCGCCGCGGCGCGCACGCCAACCTCCTCTGTCACGCTGCGCTGCGGGCCGAGTTCCGGGTTGAACCCGCCGGCGCCGTCGGGACGGTTGGCGAGTTCGGTAGTGGTTGGTGTTTCGAACACTGTCGCCACGTCTGACCATGCGACGGCGTTGTCGCCGAGCCGAAGGGCGATGCCGCCGCTGCCGCTGGTCGCCTGCATGGTGCGCGATCCGCTGGCGTCGCCGTCGGCGAGGAAATGATCGGTGACCGAGAAGCGATTGATGTCGCGCCGGGCGCCGCCGCGTACGGTGAGTGCTGTCGTCAGCGGCCAGGCGATCGTGGCGAACGCAGCCTCTTCGGCGACCCGCTCCTGCTGGTCGAGCAGCAGGGTGTCGGTGCGCGCGCCGTTGATGCTGCGCCGATTGGTGCGGTTGTCGCGGAGACTCTGCGCTTCGATTCCGGCGGTGAGAGTCGGTCCGTGGAAGTCGATCGTGGCGGTGGCATGTCC
>JBOHRZ010000155.1:0-7028 GCA_050732975.1 Gemmatimonadales bacterium | reverse complement strand
GTGGATGATCGTGCCGGATGGTCGTGTGATTGTCGACCAGCTGCTCGCCCTGGCCAAGGTAGAGCCCGTAGAGCAGCGTCTCGATCTCCGGGGCGTCGAGTCGCGCATCGAGATCATGGCGCGAAAGCCTGGCGCCGAGCGCCAGGGTCACCGACCGGAAGTGAGACGCCTCGCCATGCCGCACCGCGGTCCGCCCGACGTGCCATCCCGTCGGACCCTCGCGCTGGATGCGCACATGTTCGAGCCGGGCGCCGGCGCCCAGCATGATCTCGGTGCAGGAATCCACGAAGTAGCCGGCGGCGCCGTCCGCGCCGGCGAAGGTCTCCAGGACCGTCGCCCGGGCTCCTTCGCCCAGTTCGATCAGCATCCGCGGGGCGACGATGGCACCGCTTCCCGCGGCTGAC
Organism: Gemmatimonadales bacterium; assembly: GCA_050732975.1. GTDB lineage: Bacteria > Gemmatimonadota > Gemmatimonadetes > Gemmatimonadales > GWC2-71-9 > Palsa-1233. Next base: position 6,624 of record JBOHRZ010000155.1, on the reverse strand, counting down.
ATCACGTTGATCACATGGACCGGCGTGTCGATTTCGATCCCGTCCGGAATCCGCAGCACGACTCCATCAGCCAGCAACGCGGCATTGAGCGCCACGAATGGCGAAGTCTCGATCGGGGCGACTCGGCCGAGCGCTTCGGGAAGCCATCGATCACCGTTCGCGATCGACGAATGCAGCGACGCACACACCACGCCCTCCGGCATGCCCCCTTGCCGGGAGAAGGATTCGTCTCGCCGTCCATCGACGAACACCAGCCGGTTGAATCCGGCGTCGATCAGGAACGGCGCGATGTCAGCGCCGGGGTGCGCAGCGCGGCTCGTCGGGATGCGGAAGGCACTCGATCCGAGCCCTTGCAACGGTGTGAAGCGCCATTCCTCATCCTTCGGCCCCGGCAGCCCGACCTCGGCGAAACGCCGCGCACCAGCGTCGCGAAGCGATGCCAGCCAGGGCGGGTCGGCATCGCGGCGGGCCGCGGCGGCGAGGTCAGGAAACCCGCGAAGCATCCGGACCGCGGCTGCACCCGGCGCAGTCTGCATAGCGACCGCGGTCATCGGGCGGCGGCTTCTCCCGCGGCAACGACCGGGGTGCCGTCGCCCCGTTCGGTGAGCCACTCGTAACCGCGCGCCTCAAGTTCGAGGGCGAGGTCCTTGCCGCCTGACCGCACGATCCGGCCGGCCACCAGCACGTGCACCCGGTCCGGAACGATGTAGTTCAGCAATCGCTGGTAGTGGGTGACGACCAGCGTGGCCCGGTCGGGCGCCCGCAGCGCGTTGACCCCGCGCGAGACGATGCGCAGCGCATCGATGTCGAGGCCGGAATCGGTCTCATCGAGGATGGCGAGCTTCGGTTCCAGCACCGCCATCTGGAGGATTTCGTTGCGCTTCTTCTCGCCGCCCGAGAATCCGAAATTGACCGCCCGCTCCATGATCTCCGGGCCCCATTCGACCACCCGCAGCTTCTGCTCCAGCAGGTCGAGGAAGTCCATCGGATCGAGTTCCTCCTGGCCCCGCGCCTTGCGGATCGCGTTGTAGGCGGTGCGCAGGAAGTAGGCGTTGGTGACGCCGGGAATCTCCACCGGGTACTGGAAGGCGAGAAAGACGCCGGCCTGCGCCCGTTCTTCGGCTTCCATCTCCAGCAGGTCCCTGCCATCGAACAGGATCGACCCGGCGGTCACCTGATACGCGGGGTGACCCGCCAGCACCTGGGCCAGCGTGCTCTTCCCTGACCCGTTCGGCCCCATGATCGCGTGCACTTCGCCCGCATCGATGGTGAGGTCGATGCCGCGCAGGATCTCGGCTCCGCTGGCGCTGGCGTGAAGGTCGTTGATGGTGAGCAGCGGCATCTCAGCCGACACTCCCTTCCAGGGTGACGCCAAGCAGCTTCTGCGCCTCGACCGCGAACTCCATCGGGAGCTCCCGGAAGACGTCCTTGCAGAATCCATTGACGATGACGCTGATGGCGTTCTCGGTATTCATCCCGCGCTGCTTGCAGTAGAAGATCTGATCCTCGCCGATCTTCGACGTGCTGGCTTCGTGCTCCACGTCGCTGGTGGTGTTCTGCACCTCGATGTAGGGAAAGGTGTGCGCCCCGCACCGGTTGCCGATGAGCATTGAATCACATTGGGTGTAGTTGCGCGCGCCATGCGCCTTCGGCAGCACCCGCACCAGGCCGCGGTACGAGTTCTGTCCCTGTCCGGCGCTGATGCCCTTGGAGACGACCGTGCTCCGGGTGTTCCGCCCCATGTGGATCATCTTGGTACCTGTGTCGGCCTGCTGGTGGCCATTGACCACCGCGACCGAGTAGAACTCACCGACCGAATCGTCGCCCTGAAGGATCACGCCGGGGTACTTCCAGGTAATCGCCGACCCGGTTTCGACCTGGGTCCAGGAGATCTTGGCGCCGCGCATCGCCTTGCCGCGCTTGGTGACAAAATTGTAGATCCCGCCCCTGCCCTGCTCGTCGCCGGCGTACCAGTTCTGCACGGTCGAGTACTTGATCGTCGCGCCGTCCAGCGCAACCAGTTCGACCACCGCCGCATGAAGCTGGTTTTCGTCGCGCTTCGGCGCGGTGCATCCCTCGAGATACGAGACGGAGGCGCCTTCGTCGGCCACGATCAGGGTACGCTCGAACTGTCCGGTGTTGGCGGCGTTGATCCGGAAATAGGTCGACAGCTCCATCGGGCAGCGGACGCCTTTCGGGACGTACACGAACGACCCGTCGGAAAACACCGCCGAATTGAGCGCGGCAAAGAAGTTGTCCGATGCCGGGACCACGCTGCCAAGGTACTGCTGCACCAGATCGGGATGCTCGCGCACCGCTTCCCCGAACGAGCAGAAGATCACGCCCGACCGCGCCAGCGTCTCCTTGAACGTGGTACCCACCGAGACCGAATCGAAGATCGCGTCGACGGCCACCCCGGCGAGCAGCTTCTGCTCGTGCAGCGGGATGCCGAGCTTCTGATATGTCTCGAGAAGCCGGGGATCAACGTCATCGAGCGAGCCAAGCGGCTTCGGTGTGCGCGGCGCCGAGTAATAGGCGATGGCCTGATAGTCGATCGGTTCGTGATGGATGTTGGCCCAGTGGGGCTCGCTCATCTCCAGCCAGCGACGATAGGCCTTGAGCCGCCAATCGAGCAGCCATGCCGGTTCCTGCTTGCGTTCGGAAATGAAACGGATGATGTCAGGCGACAGCCCCGGCGGAGCGGTGTCCTGCTCGATATCGGTGACGAAGCCGTACTTGTATTCACGATTGACCAGCGTTTCGACCGGCGATGTCATGAGCGATCCTCCGCCGCCCCGTCGGCCGGCGCGACGTGGTAGCTGCACGTGCCGCAGCCTTCGGTGATGTGGGAGCGCCGGGTCACCTCACCGCCGAAAGCGTCGCGGAGGAACGCCTCCTCTGCCGCACAGATCTCCGGGAATCGTTCGGCGACCACGCGATGAGGACAATGGTGTTCGGTCAGGACACCGCCGTGCGCGCCGCCTTCCCAGGTTGCCATGAACCCTTCGGCATCGAGCGCCCGCGCGATGGACGCGCCACGATCCTCACCGGACAGCGCGGCTGACTGCGAGCGGATCCGGTCGCCAATCGAAGCGTAGTGCTCCTGCAGCATCTGCGCCGAGGCCTTCCGACCCTGCAGCACCACCAGGCGGTCAAGAAGATGCGCCACGGTGCCGGCGTACCGATCGGGGAACAAGGCATTGTCGTCGCCGCTCAACTGGTAGACGTGCGCCGGCGCGCCCACCCCATGACGAGCCCGGTCGTGGCGCACAGCGCCGGCAGCCTCGAGTTCCCGGAGATGATAGCGGACAGCGTTGAGGGAGCAGCCGATCGTCCTGGCAAGGACCGCGGCAGTGGCGCCGCCCTGCCGTTTGAGCGACATCAGTATATCCCAGCGTGTTCCACGTTGATACGGAGGTTGCCGGGCTGCCATCGCCGCGGATGGTACCGAACTCGAGCGCTCTGCCATGGATCAATCCTAGGCCGATGCCGGCTGCCTGTCAATTCGCACCACGCAATTGGTGCGAATCTGTAGCTTATTGAATCGAATGAGGTTGGGTCCAATTGTGGTGGCTACAGACCCCTTTTCAGATCGGCCATGGCGCGGTAGGCTCCAGACTGATTTTCCTGACAGGATTCCGAAACAATGCACAGGTACCTGGTGTTGTTGTCCGTGACTATTGCGGCGGGGCGGCTTTCCGGGCAGGTGGTCACGATGCCGGCGGGCGATTACGTGATTCAGGCGCGCGACAGTGCGCATGCGGCGGAGATCGGGGTGGTCGGCTGGCCGTTCGTGCTCAAGGGGAACGGCAGCTTCACACTGACCTCGCCGGACAGCCTCTCGTTCATGGGGAAGCTGACCCAGAAGGATGGGATGGCGACCTTCACCGATCAGACCTGTGCCGATACCGGCGTGTACTACGTACGGCAGGAGCGCGGAGGGTATGCTTTCGATGTGAAGTCCGAGGCCTGTCCCGGGCGCGATTCGAGTTGGGTGAAACTGCTCTTCATTCCGGGCAAGTCGCAGAAGTCGCCCTGACGCACCGCCGAGCCGGAAGACCCCTTGCGCGCTGGGAGGGGCGTTCCTACTCTGTGCGACGCCGAGATCCGCGAACCGGCTGTGAATCGACGCGGTCGGCGTGCCGGAGGAACCGGGAATGGCGTACATCATCACCGAAACGTGCATCGGCATCAAGGATCGCGGCTGTGTCGACGTCTGCCCCGTTGACTGTATCTACGAGGGCGATGATCAGCTCTACATCCATCCGGATGAGTGCATCGATTGTGGTGCCTGCGAGCCGGAGTGTCCTGTCAACGCGATCTTTCCCGAAGAGGACGTGCCCGAAAGCATGCTGCCCTACATTGCGAAGAACCGCACCGTCTTCGACTCCGACACCCCGCCCGGCCGCCCACGCAAGTAGTCGCACCAGATCCGGAAAAGAGGATCGCCCGCCAGGAGCGGCAAGGCCGCGTGCCCGGCGGGCGTCTCTCGTTTGGCAGGCTTACAAGCTGACGGCGGTGGCGAAGTGAGAGGTTCCGCCGGGACCGCCAACTATTACGACGTTCGTACCGTCCTGTTGTTTCACACCTGCCCGAAAACAGTCACCCGGAGGCCGCTACTTTCCGGGACCACCAGCCCGAGGCGGTCATGCCCAACACCGATTATGTCCGGCACGCAGCCAAACTGGCCCGCAAATTGTACCTGGATTCCATGGGAGGCATGCCAGCTCCGGACGCGGAGTTCTTCAAGACTCTCGCCAAGGCGCTGGAGGATATCGCCGATGGCCTCGAACAGGTCGCCAAGCGGCGCGACTGAATGGCGACACCACTGGTCGAGACGCCGGAGGGATTGGCGGAGCTGCTGCGAGCCCTCGCCGGCGAGCCGATCCTCGCGGTCGACACCGAGGCGGCGTCCTTCCATCGCTACCACGACCGGATCTACCTGATCCAGGTGTCGACCGCCTCGGCGACGGTGCTGATCGATCCGCTTGGCGTAGGCGATCTGGGCGGGATCGGCGCGATGCTTGCCGACGATGCGGTGGAGAAGGTCTTCCACGACGCGGATTACGATCTCCGGCTCTTCGACAAGGAGTTCGGCTTCCGTGGCAAGCGGATCTTCGACACCAGAATCGCGGCGCAGTTCCTGAACGAACCCGGGATCGGTCTGGCCGCGCTGCTCGAAAAATATCTCGGCGTCAAGGTCGACAAGCGCTTCCAACGCGCCGACTGGTCGATGAGGCCGTTGTCGCAGGCGATGTTGGACTACGCTGCGACCGATACCGCGCATTTATATGAGTTGCAACTGATACTACGGAAGGCGCTCCTCGAAGCCGGGAGGCTCGCCTGGGTCGAGGAAGAGTGCCAGCTTCTGGAGGAGACCCGCTGGACGGCGGCCCCGTCCGATCCGGAGACCGATTTCCTGCGCCTCAAGGGGGCGCGTGCCCTTGATCGCCGGGCGTTGGCGATCCTTCAGGAATTGCATCGCTGGCGCTCGGAGACGGCGAGCAGGGAAGACCGGGCGGAATTCCGGATCGTCGGCAACGAAGTGCTGCTCCACCTCGCGCAACACCCGGTCGGCACCCGCGAGGAACTGGCGCGAGTGCGTGGTATCGGTCGCGACAACGCGGAACGCCGGGGTTCGCAGATCCTTGCCGCAATCGATCGCGGCGGACGTCGGTCCGAGGCGATGCTGCCCAGGATCCCCCGGCCGCCGCGGCGTGTTTCCGATCCGGGATTCGATGCTCGCCTGGAGGGGCTCAAACGGGAGCGAAATCTGCTTGCGGCAAGATTGGAGCTCGCGCCCGGGGTATTGTGTCCTAACGGCACGCTGGAGTCGATCGCACGGGCGGAGCCGGATTCGCTGGCGGCGCTTTCTGGAGTAAGCGGCGTACGGCATTGGCAGGTTGAGGTAATCGGAGCGCCATTGCTCAAGGCGATGCTGGAAGCCCGCCCCCGCGTGGCAAAGGAGGTATGATTGACCGATGGATGACGTCGAGCAGGGGCCGATCGTGGTTACGGCTGATCTGGCGCGGAAGGCGCTACGGGGCGTAAAGGATCCCGAGCTGGGCCTGAACATCATCGACATCGGGTTGATCTACGACGTCACCGTCTCACCCGAAGGCGAAGCTCACGTGACGATGACGCTCACCTCGCCGGGATGCCCTGCGGGCACCGAGATCATGGAAGACGTCAAGCGCACCCTCGCCGACCTGGACGGCATCACGAAGGTCGATCTCGAGCTGGTGTGGGAACCGTACTGGACTCCCGAGCGGATGGACCCACGGGTGCGCGCCTTTCTCGGTCACTGAGCAGCACGCCTCAGGCGTGGCAGCTGCCGACGGCCTCGCGCACCGCATCGGCCACTTCGGCCCGAACATCCTTGAGCTCGGCGAATGAGGCGGCCGGATTGCGCGGCGCAAAGGCGCGATTGGTCAGCAGAACCACGAACAGATCCTGCGAAGGATCGATCCAGATCTCGGTGCCCGTCCATCCAGTGTGACCGTAGGTCGATTCGGTGGAGCACTTGCCGTAGAGCGACAGCTTGCCGCTGCCGGGCGGGATCGGCGTGTCCCAGCCGAGCACCCGTGTGCCGCTCGCCGGCGTGTGAACGAAGAAGTCTTACAC
>JBOHRZ010000154.1:0-7029 GCA_050732975.1 Gemmatimonadales bacterium | reverse complement strand
CTGCACAGCACGACGGAGACCGATGGCGCCCTGGATGGTGGCCGGGTTGGGTCCGCACTGGAGTTGCGTTTGGTGACCGAAGCGTTGTTCGTCCGCCCGCCCAGACATGCGCCCACGTCAACTCCGCCGGGCGGCCGCGACCAACGCGGTGAACAGCTTCAGGTCAGCGGACTCGGGTTGCAGCGCGAGTTCTTCCGGATGCCACTGGACCGCGACGACCCACTCGTGCGGATCGCTGCTCTCGATGCCTTCGATCACGCCGTCGGGTGCGGTGGCCGTGACTACGAGCCCCTCGCCGGGACGATCGATCGCCTGGTGGTGGAAGGAGTTCACGTCGAAGGCGGTGCCTTCGAGAATCACCGCGAGACGGCTCTGCTCGACGATTGCGACGGGATGAGTCCGGACGTCGCGCATCGATGGCGAATTGTGCTCGATGCTTCCAGCGCGTTGCGACGGAAGGTCCTGGAAGAGCGTGCCGCCCAGAGCGACGTTGAGGATCTGGATTCCGCGGCAGATCGCCAGGATCGGGAGTTCCCGCGCGCGAGCTTCGGCCACCAGCGCCAATTCGTTGGCGTCGCGTCGCGGGTCGACCGTACCGAGCTTGGGATGCCGTGCGGCGCCGTAATGCGATGGATCAACGTCTTCGCCGCCGGTAAGGAGGAGGCCATCACAATCGCCGAAGAGTTCGATCGTCTGCTCGGGCGTGAATTCGGGGACGAAGATGACCGGCAGCCCCCCGGCGCGCAGCACCGCACGCACGTAGTTGGCGTTGACGCCGACCCGCGGGGCTCCATCCCATTCCCGGGTGACACCGGCGACGGCAATTCTCGGTGAACTCATCGTAGCGAGTCCGGAAAGAGTGGACACTTGGCGTCCTGCAGCGCGGCGGGATCGACGCGGACACCGAGTAGAGGGACAACCGTATCGCGCATCGCCACGACGCCGAGCCGGGCGGCGCCGCGAACCGCGCGGCCGTCGAAGATCAGCACGCCCTGGGACGCGTCGTTCTGGTCGACGACCAGGACGCCGTACCCGATCGGTGCGGCGGCTGCCACGGTGCCGCGCACCGTGACGCGCCAGCCGCCGCTGTCGGTACCGACGTCGCCGCGCCAGGCCGGCCCGGCGACCAGCCGGACCGGTACCGCAGCCGGCACGAATTCGGGCGTCGCGGCGAGGGCGCCGCCGGACGCGAAGGCGTCCTTCACCGCCAGAGGCCGGACCAGGGCGTTGATGCCGCAGGTGACGGAGGTGCCGCCGCGTTCACAGCCGACCTGGGTCGCGGCAACGAGCGCGGTCGCAACGAGGAGCCGCAGGTCGCGCATCGGACCAATCTAGTGCAGCGGCGGGAGCTTGACCGCGGCGGCATTGCTTGACCGTAGCGCGCTGCGCGGGGTAGCATTCCGCCTTCCCCAGAGCAGCATGGCGATGGATTTCGACGACATCAAGGCTCAACTTGACCGGATTTTCGCGTCCGCCGCGAGGCGTTCGCCCCGCGACGACGCCAGCGCACTGCGCCAGGCGCTGGTGCAATACAAGATGGTCATCGCCGAGCTTCGCGCCGCGTTGCAGCGGTCCGAACGCGAACTCGGCCAGGCCCGGGCGGACCTCGCCGATTACACTCGCCGCGCGGAGCTTGCCGGCCGCATTGATGACCAGGAAACGGTGCGCATCGCCGGAGATTTCGTGACCCGAGTCGCCGCCCGGGTGGACCTGCTCGAACGCAAGGTGATCGTCCAGCGGGACGAAATGGCCATGGCCGAGCGCGAATACGCCGCTACGATGGAACGCTTCCGGACGGCGTCGCTTGGCATTCCAGCGCGTGAAGCGTCGGGCGCGGCGTCCGGCGAGGACAACCCCGACGATCCGGGCGCCGACGCTGTCGAGCGCGACCGGCGGGCACGGGAAGCTGCCGTCGATGCTCAACTGGCCCACCTCAAGAAGAAACTGGGAGAGACCAAGTGAATCTGCCGCGCCAGACGGGATTTTTTGGCCATCCTGCCGGCCTGCGAACCCTGTTCTTCGCCGAGCTGTGGGAGCGCTTCTCGTTCTACGGCATGCGGGTGCTGCTGACGCTCTTCATGGTGGCACCGCTGACCGATGGCGGGTTGGGCTGGTCGCCATCGAAGTCGGGTGCGGTGTACGCCCTCTATGCCTCCCTGGTATACATCGCGGCGCTCCCGGGCGGCTGGATCGCCGATCGCGTCCTGGGTGCCCGACGGTCGGTGTTCATCGGCGGATGCATCATCATGTCGGGACACATCGCGCTCGCCGTACCAAGTCTTCCGACTTTCTTCCTGGGGCTGGCGCTGGTAGTGACCGGGACCGGCCTGCTCAAGCCGAACATCTCGACCATGGTCGGGCAGCTCTATGCGCCTGCCGATCAGCGGCGCGACGCCGGGTTTTCGCTCTTCTACATGGGGATCAATCTCGGCGCGCTGATCGCGCCGCTGGTGACCGCCACGCTGGCGCAGAGCGACTGGTTCAAGGGTGTGCTCTCCGGCTGGGGGATCCGTCCGCAGTATTCGTGGCACTGGGGCTTCGCGGCCGCGGCAGTGGGGATGTTCTTCGGCCTCGTCTGGTACGTCATCGATCGGCGGACGCTGGGCGAGGCTGGACTGCATCCTGCGCCGGTCGGCGGCCCCGAGGAAGCCGCGGCGGTACGACGGTCGCTGATCCGCGGGCTGGTGCTGGTACCCGGCGTGCTGCTGATCCTGACGCTGCTGCGAATCGCCGGCATTCTGACCTTCTCGATCGAGAGTCTCAGTTCGTCCTTCGGCGTGGTTCTGGTGTTTGCGGTGATCGCGTTCTTCGCCTGGCTCTTCGGGAGCGGCAACTGGACACCGGAGGAGCGCAAGCGCCTGGTGGTGGTCGCGGTGCTGTTCTTCGCGGAGGCGGTGTTCTGGTCGGTTTTCGAGCAGGCCGGTTCGACGCTCAACCTGTTCGCGAACAACAACACCCGCAACGTCGCCTTTGGCCACACCTTTCCGTCGGGATACTGGCAGTCAGTCAACTCCGCGCTGATCGTCATCTTCGCGCCGGTATTCGCCTGGATCTGGTTCAAGCTCGGTCCGCGTAATCCGTCGAGTCCCACCAAGTTCGCGCTGGGCCTCTTCTTCGCTTCGCTCTCGTTCGCGTGGATGATTCCGGGGGCGATGCTGGCCACGCACGGCAACCGGGTGGGCTGGTGGTGGCTGCTGGGATCGTACTTCCTCGCCACCGTGGGTGAACTCTGTCTCAGCCCGGTGGGGCTCTCCGCGATGACCAGGCTGGCGCCGTCGCGGGTGGGATCGATGATCATGGGCGTCTGGTTCTTCGGGACGGCGGTGGGTGAGTACATCGCCGGCACCGTGTCGCGCCTGTACGGTTCGATGTCTCTGGCGGGGCTGTTCGCGTCGGTGGCGGCGTACGCCATGGTCTTCGCCATCATCCTGGCGCTGCTGGTCCGGCCCATCAAGCGGATGCTGGCGAGCTAGACAACGAGAGAAGGAGAGAAGGAGAGAAGGAACAGACGCCCCTCACCGCTTCCGCGGATTGGCCAGCGTCGGATACGGCACATCCGGCGGGGCGTCGCCGAGAGGCCAGTCGTGTTCCTTCCCCGCATAGTCGGGCCGCGGCTGCGAGGAGATATAGGCGGCGACGTTGAGTGCCTCGGCGTCGGTCAACACGCCGGCGCTGTCGCGCGGCATGTTGTGATGGATGAAACCGGTGAGGGTCCGGATCCTCGCCATCCCGGCGCCGATGGTGAAGGAGCGCGGCCCCCAGACCGCCGGGAAGGTGTCACGGCCGGCACCGTCGGCTCCGTGACAGCGAGCGCAGCGCAAGGTGAATACCTGCGCGCCCGCCGCGGAGTCACCGCTCAGTCCGGTTTCCGGTTCGAGTCCCGGGGTGGTGTCCCCCACCGGGATTCCCCGCGAGAGAAATGCGAAGTAGTTCACGATGTCGCGCATGCCGGGATCATCGAATGCCAGGGGCGTACCAGCCATCGATCGTTGGAAACAACCGTTGATGCGATCCTCGATCTGCTGGATGCTGGCGGACCTTGACCTGTAGGCCGGATAGCGCGCATAGACACCGGTGAACGGAATTGCGTCCGGCCGGCGGCCGTCGCTCAGATGGCAGGATACGCAGCGCAGTCCGTTACCCACGTGGTCGGGGAGGGAGTCGCCCGTCGCGGCGAGAATGGCGCGGCCGCGACGGATGCTGCGGCCCATTTCGCCGCCCGGCACCGGCGACCCGTCGGGCGCCACCAGCGCCGTGTCGACCGCGGTGACACCGGACCGGTGCTGGCCGCCGTGGCACGCCGTCGCGGCGATCATCAGGACGAGGAGTGTGAGTCTCACCGGCGGCTGCATTTCACCAAGATCACCGGGTCAGAACAATACCTCCATCCCGAACCGGATCAGGCGCGGCGGACCGTAGATGAACACCGGCCAGGTATAGTCCGTCGCAGCACGCATGTAGAGCGGCAGCAGTTCGGTCGACCCGGAGATCACGCCGTCGCCGTTGAGGTCGGCCCAGCGCCGGTACCGCGGCGATTCGTACGGGATGGGGTTGGGGTTGGCGGTGTACGCCGCCTGCGCCAGGGTCTCCAGATCCTCGTTGGTCGGATATGGAGTGCCGGTGTCGCGGCGGAGACTGGTTTCGTTCTGGGTATTGAGCAGGTTGCGCATGTCGAGATACAATCCACCGGTGTACCGGCCGAGCTTGATCGGCCGGCGAATCAGCGCATCGACGGTGTACTGATTGGGGAGCCGGCTGCCGTTGATGGGTCCCAGCAGCGAATCGCCGGCGAAGTTGGTCATCGTGTACGGCAGTCCGGTGAAGTAGCGGCCTACCGCGGAGAACTGCAGGCCGGCGAACGGCCGGACGCCGAAGAGACGGATCCCTCCGCGTTCATTGATCTGCCCGGTGACCGTTGCGATCACCGCCAGGCGGCGATCGTAGTCGAGCGGATAGTGGTTCCGCCCGGGCGGCGACGAGTCGCCGGTGATGGGATTGACGTGGGTCTGCGCATAGATGGTGAACGCATCGCTCACCGTTGCCTCGGCGCTCTGCACCACGCCGGAGACGTGCACGCCCCAGCCCCCGTTGAACTCCTGGTCGAAGATCACCTCGGCGCCGGTCACGGTACCGACATCGGCGTTGACGAAGATCGATGAGTCGGGGTTGACATTGATCGGCACTGACGACACCAGCCCGTCGAGATGCTTGTCGTAGACGTTGATGCGCAGGGCATTGCCGCTGTGCAGGCGAATCCGGACGCTGAGCTCGTACTGCAGCGCCGATTCGAATCCGATGTTGGGATTCCCCTGCCGGAACCGCCCGGTGCGGGTGGTGTCGTCGAACGCGGCGTCGACGAGATATTGCAGATCCGGTGGTTCGGAGAATTTCCCGACACTGGCGACGAAGGTCGCGCCGCTGACCTGCGTCGACACGGCCACGCGGGGGTTGATGCTCGAATGCGCCTTGATCGTGTTGTTGGCGAGCGCTGCGCCGGGAGCGAATCCGTCGTATCGGACGCCGGCCGTGAAGCCGAGATCGGCGGCGCGCGCCTGGGCCTCGACGTACGCCCCGGCGATCCATGGCGAGAAGTTCGACGCGGTCGCCGGTGGCACCAGGCCGCCGCTGGCCGCCGTGTAGAAAGTGGGAGCCTGTGCGCCCACCGGGAGGTACGCCAGCACCCGCTGGAAGGTCTTCACCTGCTGCGCGGCATACATGCCGCCGAACGACAGATTGACGTAGCGGCCGAGGCCCTCGGTGGCATCAAGCTGGGTGCGCAGTTCGGAAAAGCGGTTCCAGGCGATCTCGCCGGTTCCCGCCCCGGTGACGAAGAACGCCGGCACTCCCCATGGCGAGTTCGACGCGAACTGCGGCGTGCCGAATTCCGGCAAGGTATTACGAGTCGAAATGGTATCCTGGCGCTTGGCGACGTCTTCGTCGAGAATGTGCAGGCGCTTGCCGGTGATCGCCCCGAACGCGTAGTCGGGGGCGTCGACGACGCCGCGGACGAACGACTTGTCGAAATATCCGATATGCAGGTCGCCGAAGAACGGCGACTGCTGTGACCCCGGCAGCAATTGCAGGTGCGCGGTGAGGAGCCGGCCGTCGGTCCGGCTGCCCGGGCCGTTGACAGGATCGTACTTGTACGATGGCGAATAGAGATACGCCTGCTGGGTCGTGCCGAGCCCGAAGAGGCGGCCGGTCAACCGGTCGCTGAGCGGATAGGTGAGCTTGGCGGCGGCGCTCCAGGTTTCGGTACTGCTGTGCGGCAGCGGATAGGGCGTCGTCGAGCGCGGATCGAGTGTGTCGGTCGGTGCCGGGGCGGTGGTCGGATCACCGTCGAGTTGACCGTTGATGTCAACGATGCCCACGGCCCGGAGCTTTGCGCCGATCGGTCCATCCGCCTGCAGCACCAGGCGATCAATGCCGTGGTCGGCTCCGCCGGACACGGGCCGGTCGGTTTCGTACGCGGCGCGCCCGCGCCAGACATCACCGCCGTCCTTGGTGGTGACATCGATCACCCCCGAGATCGCCTGGCTGTAGCGCGCCGAAAAGCCGTTCGTGATCAGCGTAGCCTGGGTGATGATGTCGGGGGGGATCTGGATCGCGGACGCGCCGTTGGTCGAAGCGTCGAGCTGGTTCTTGACGCCGAATCCGTCGAGCACGAACGACTGCTCGCCGGGACGGCCGCCGCGATAGCTCTCACCCACCACTCCGGCCTGAATGGCGATCGCCTCGTCGAGACTGGTGACCGGCAACCGCCGGAGCTGCTCGGCGGTGATACGCTGTTCGGTGGCGGTGGCCAGCGGATCGAGCACCGGATCCTGTACGCCGACCGCGGTCAGTTCGGTGAGCTGCACGGCGACCGGTGCCAGGCGCACATCGGCACGGGTGATCTCGCCCGCGCTGATCATGATGCTGTCGCGGCGTTCGGGACGATATCCCGGGAACGTGACCGCCAGGGAGTGGCGTCCCGGCGGGATGGCGCGCAACCAGTAGTTACCCGCCGTGTCGGTCGTGGTGTAATAG
>JBOHRZ010000153.1:0-7031 GCA_050732975.1 Gemmatimonadales bacterium | reverse complement strand
TCCGACCTGCCTACATCTACCCGGACGTCCCGCGAAAAGAGCCGGATTTCAGCTACCGGTTGTTGCGCGCCGTATACCCTGCATTCCGGCTCGTCTTTCCGAACGTGGTGATCCCTGCGACCGGCCTGGCCCGCGCCATGGTAGACGCTTCCGTGGATGGAATCAGCGGCCGCGATGGTTACGTCGTGCTGGAGAACCGCGACATCCGGGCGCTCGCCGATTCATGAGATGGCGGATCGGCGTCGGGCTGGTTTGCGTCGGACTCGTCGAACTGGCCAGCGCATTTCGAAACGCCGCCGTACCGTGCACCTGCGGAACCGATGACTCACGGAATCCGGGTGCTCTGGATCGGTCATTCGACGACGCTGATTCAGACGCCACAGTTGAAGATCACCATCGATTTTTCAGTAGAATTAGCCGATGAACTTGCCCGCCGCCGCCACCCGCCATGAGCCGCAGCGTATGGGCGGACGCAATCCACATGAAGCCCACCGCGTTGCGACACCGCTTGAGTTGCTGTTCGACCTGACGTTCGCGACCTCCTTTTCCCTCGCGGCGTCCCGGTTCGCCGACGCGCTGGCAGCCGGACTCTATCTCCCGGCACTCGTGGGTTTCGGTTTTGCGAGTTTCGCCATCTGCTGGGCGTGGGTCAACTTCTCCTGGTTTTCATCCGCCTACGACACCGACGACTGGATTTTCCGGATCGTCACCATGGTGCAGATGGTCGGTGTTCTTATCCTGGCGATTGGCCTGCCACGAATGTTTGCGTCGATTCAGCAAGGCCGGCGCCTCGACAACTCAGTCATGGTGATCGGTTACGTCATCATGCGCCTCGCCCTCGTGTTTCAATGGCTGCGTGCGGCGCGACAGGATCCTGTTCGCCGGCGCGTCTGTCTCACGTACGCCGCGACCATCGCGGTTGCTCAAGTGGGGTGGGTGGTTACGATCACGGCGCATCTCTCAAGTATCGCTACCATCATCCTCTGGGCCGTACTGATACTCATCGAGGTGACCGGCCCGGCGCGTGCGGAGCGTCACGCGGGCGGCACGCCGTGGAATCCGCATCACATCGCCGAGCGATACTCCCTCTTTGCGATTATCGCGCTCGGCGAGGGTGTCGTCGGCACGGTCGCGGCACTTTCGGCGGTGATCGACCGCCACGGGTGGACGCTGGACGCTGTTCTAATGGGAATCGCTGGGATGGGCCTCATCTTCGGCATGTGGTGGGTGTACTACCTGGTACCGTCCGGCGAGATCCTGGAGCGACATCGGAATCGCGCACCGGTCTGGGGATACGTCCAGATGCTGATCGTGACATCGATTGTCGCGACCGGCGCCGGCCTGCAAGTCGCGGCGCGTTACATCGAAAGCGAGGCTCACATCACCGTGGTCGGTGCCGTGCTTGTGGTTGCTGTACCGGTTGTGGCGTTTCTTGGATTGCTCCACGCTCTCTATCACTACCTGGTCCGGGGTTTCAGCGCGCTTGATGCGTGGTTGTTGGTCGCGGGCGCCGGGATCGCGCTGGCGGCGGTGCTGGCGGCCTGGGCAGGCGTCAGCATGGCAGCCTGCCTTGTTATTCTCGCGCTCGCCCCGGCCGTGACCGTCGTCGCGTACGAGGCGCTGGGCTATCGGCAGCAAGCGGGCGCGGGAGAGGGGCGGCCCTAGAGGGCACCTCAGGAGCCGGTGATGATCGTTCTGTCCCACGCTCCTCCGGCCGGCACGGAAGCGTGCTGATGCACCAGCTGCCACGCGTCGCCCCGCTTCCCGAAGCGACACTCCGCCACCTCGCGAAGCGCGGGGCGATCGCGCACGTAGCGGCGCTTTCTTGCCCTACCCCCCGACTCCCGCGAACACCTCGCGCAGTTCCACCGTGCAATCGTCGGCGAGCGCCGGGTGTCGGCAGACGAGTCGCGCGCGTTCGATGACCGGTGCCTGCGCGTCGGGGGTCCACACCTCGACCTGATCGTCTTCAGTGTCGACGATCCAGTACTGGGGGATGCGCTGCTCCTGGTAGAGGCGCCGCTTGGTGCTGCGATCGGCGCGAGCGGTCGAGGGACTGAGGACTTCCACCACCAGGTAGAGGCGCTTGATGTCCTCCCACGCGAACGAGCGGCCGAACGCGGCGAAGTCGGCCACGAAGAGATCGGGCTGCACCAGGGTGTCGGGGTCGAACGAGACGTCCGCGGGGGAAAAGAGGAGCCCCTCGACACCATGCTCTGCCAGATAGTTGGCGAGAAGCCGATGGAATCGGCCGAGAACAACCTGATGGAAGCCTCCCGGCGCGGGCGTCACGAGGAGCTCGCCGTGCACGGTTTCGTAACGGTTGCCGTCGTCGGGCAGCGCGCGGACCGCGTCGGCGGTGAAGTGATCGGTGAGCGCCATGGGCATAGTATCAGCTCGGCGTCGAGGAGGAGGCAAGGGGATGGCACGGGGGGATGATGCCATCCGTCGCCGCGGAGGGTTCACCGGATCAACGCCGGGCGGACCCTTTTCGCGCGGCATGAGGACGAATGGCGTGGCGGACACATGGAGGAGAACGGCGCTCCTGGAACTGGGCCGCGCGATCACGCACCGGCTAGCTTCGCGGCGCGGTGAGCGCCCGGAAGTCGGACCGGTTGCTCAGCTTCGCGAGCGCCGGTTCCTGATCCAACCATCGCGGCCAGAGGCCGAGGTCGAACGCCTCGCGCAGGCGCGCCATCGCGTCGTCGTTGCGACGCAGCAACGCCGCCACACGCGCACGGTAGATGGCCGCCGACCAACTCACCCGGGACGACGGCTGCGCCGCCAGCCAGCGATCGAGCGAGTCCGCCAGCGCCGTGTCGCCGCGCTCGGCGGCGAGACCGGCGAGCTCGCCCTGCAAGTCGACGTTGTCGGAATCCCGCGCGATGAGTGGCTGGACCAGCGCTTCCGCGCCGGCGTAATCGCCGGCCATCTCCAGCGACGATGCCGCCACCAACTGCTCTTCGAGTGTCGCCTGCTCGGCGGCGGGGCGATTGCGATACCACGCGATGGCACGCGCCGCCGCCTGGCGTGACGCGACCGTGTCGCCGTGCACCGCGAGCTCTCGCGAAATCCAATTGGCCACCCATCCCGGCGTCATGGTGTATTCGGGCCGGCCATTGGTATACGGTGCCAGACCCACGTCGCTCGTCGTCTCGACCGGCAGCGGCAATGCACTATCGATCAGCGCCAGCGCCGCCGTGGGGCGTGACGACGCGGCCAGCGCCGAGGCACGCACCCAGAGGCGACCGAGCGGCGACCCGGGCGGGATGCGATCGCCGGTATTCAATTCGTCCTGGTACCGCCCGAGCATGTGATAGGCTTCCGCGAGGCCGCCCCAGTAGGCGAAATGGGTCGTGTCGGTGCTCCACGCCAGGTCGATCGCGGGTTCGACCCGTTTGAACAGTTCCAGCGCCCGGGCGGGCCGGTTCGCCCAGAGTGCCGCCGCGGCCGCTGACATCTGGCTGCTGGAGTTCCCCGGCTCGAGATCGGCGCGCTCGAGCGTCAGGCGCAGCATCTCGTCGTTACGACCGCGACAGCGCGCGTCGTCGATCTGAAGCGAAAGGCGACCGCTCCGGTCGAGCGCCGCCGATCCAGCGAGCGAGCGGGCCAACGAATCCACCGTGGGGCAGTCATTGGAGTTCGCGGCCGCGCCCGCCGCGGCCAGGCCGGCGTTGGCGAACGCGGAGTCGCGCCTTCCCGCCAGGAGAAAGAGTGCTTCGGCGTGCCGCGCGTCGCCATGCCAGTACGCGTCCCAGCCTTCGACGTAGGCCTGATAGACATCGAACGGCGGCAGCTCGATTCCAGCGCCGAGGTTCTGCGTCGCGCGCACGTCGACCACCGACGTGAGGGCCGTCATCACGCGTGACCGGAGTTCGTCGAGAGCGGCGACAGGAGTAGCCGCGCGCGACATCACCGGCCCCACCACTCGCACGATCTCGCGGGTCCGGACATCGGTGACGGCCGCCTGGAAGAAGAGTGTGTCGCCGGCACGGTAATAGCTCCCGGACACCGTCAGTGCCGCACCGGTGCGGTGCGCCAGCGCGAGCGGATCGATCACCGTACCGCCGGTGGTACGGCTCTGTACGTACACTGCTTGCGGGTCGACAACCTCGGCGACGCCGGTGCGCAGGATTCCCTGCACCAGCCAGTCCTGGGTCATCCGCCCCAGACTCTGCAACGTCGAATCGTTGGTGCGATTGGTGAATACCGTCACGAGCACGCGCGTCCGGAGCGCGACCCCGCGATGACCCGCATCGCGCGCGCGCACCACGAAGCCCGCCACCACGGCGACACCGATCAGCAGGGCCGGGATGATCACGCGGCGCCATCGCGGCGCGCGGGCCGGCCGCACGACAGCATCGATCGCCACCGCTTCCTCGGGGACGGGCGCGAGTGCGATCGGTGCCAGCGCGGTGGCGGCTTCGCGCGAGCGCGCTTCACCACCCGTGACGGGCTCCGACGTCGCTGACACCCCGACCACCGGTGCGGTCACCGACCCGGTCCGGATTCGCGCCGCCAGCGCCTGCGTCTCCCCTCCGGGTTTCGCCCGGAATTCGGCCGCGAGCCGGCGCTCGAAGCTGTCGTACAACGCCAAGGCGCTCCCGGTGTCGCTCGCCCGGTCGAGCAGTGTCATCGCTCGGCGAAGGCTGCGCTCATCACTGGGCGCCAGGGCGCAACCGCGCTGTGCCCAGTACGCCGCGCGCGCGACGTTGCCGTCGCGATCCTCGCGATCGACGAGCGACCGGACCGCACCCATCACCAGCTCCAGCACCCGGCTGCGCTCCTGCGTCAGCCATTCCTCGAACGCTTCCCCGGCGTGCGCGAAGTGGATCCCGGCCAACACCTCACCGCGGTAACGGTCGACCGCCTCCTCGAAGCGGCCGGCCGCCATCGCTTCCTCCAGTCGGGAAACGTCCGACGTCAACTGCTCGGGGTTGATCGACACGGCATCGTCACCGCGCGAGATGATCACGCCGTCGCCGAGCGATTCCCGAAGATGATAGAGGGTGCTGCGGAGGGCGCGCCGCGCAGAATGCTGGTCCATCTCCGGCCAGAAGATCGCCGCAAGGGTGTCGCGCCGGTGGTACCCGCCTCGACGGCCGAGGGCGAGGTACGCCAGCAAGGCGAAGCGCTTCGGCTGCGCCGGAAGCGACGGGAGCTCCTGTCCATCGGGGCGATGGATGGCATGAAGCCCAAGCAGAGTGAGCTCGAGCATGGCTGATCGAATGTACGTCCCGGCCCCGTCGCCCAGCAATGAACGCTCAAGCGACAGCAGAGCGACGCGCGCCACGTAGCTTGGCGTGCGAAGTCATCGAACCAACGCTCCGGAGGAGGAGAGCATGTCGATTGCCGTGGCCAGAACGACGATTGCCACCGTGCTTCTGGCGGTAATCAGCTCGACATTGGTGGCCTGTACCGGGAAGCACGAATCATTGACGCTGCTGCAGAAGGCGGTGGCCGATCGCGCCGCCGCGGGCCACGACCCGTGCACCCTCCTCACGGCCGCAGAAGCGCAACCGTACGTCGGTCCGCTGGCCAGCCCGCCATACCGCGCCAGCGACGGTGCGGCCGATGTCCACGGCGATCAGTGCATCTACCGCGGAACCGATGGCCGGGAGATCGCCATCGAACCGGATTGGAGCGGCGGTGGCGCGTCGGCGGGTGCCGCGGTCCAGGGAGCGGTCAACGCCCTCGGCCAGGCGCTCTCCAAAGGCGGCGCCAGCGGAATGGATACGATGGCCCATCGGGTCGTCAAGGCGGAAACCGATGGTCCATGGGATCGGGCGACCTGGATCCCCGGGGGGTCGCTGATCGTATCGAAGGGCGACGTCACCGCAACCATCGATGTGAGCGGTGCCAGCGGCGAGGAACACGACGCGATCGCCGTGGCGAAGGTCGTCATGCCGCGCTTCGACCACCCGCTTGCTTACGACGGCGGCAAGGCGGTGGCCCTGGTCCCCAAGCCACCGGCGCACCCGGCCCACGCCTGCGATTTCCTCCCGCTCCATGATGTCGAGACGGCGATCGGGCCGCTTGACGGAGCGCCGACCTCCGACGATCCCGAAACGACGTGCACCTACCGGGTTCGCACCGCGCAGGGAGAGGCGACCTATCCGGTCGAATTCGTCTGGCAGGGCGGCCAGAAGAATTACGCCATGCTCAAGCACGGCATGGCGATGATGAGCGGAATGCTCGGCACGCCCGCGAGCACGCCGCTCGACACAATGACGCCGCCGCCGCAGATGCAGGCGGCGATCGGCAGTGCGATGAGAATGCTGGGCAGAGGAGCCGGGGACGGAGCCGGGGGAGCGGGAGGGGGCGGCGGCGCGGCGGCCGCGCCTGGTGCAGCGGCGACGATCGGTTTCCAGACCGACACCACGCTCGCCGGACCGTGGGACAACGCGGCATTGCTCCACGGCACGCAGCTCATTGCCGTCCGGCATGACGTGTTCGTCGGCATGAGTCTCCAGTCGGCGGATTACCAGAAGGCGAAGGCGCTCCTGGCGGCGATCACATCGCGGCTGTGAACGCGAAGACCATTCACACTTCACACGAGGATCTCACCATGCAATCCCGTTTCCTGATGCCCATGAACGTTGTCGCGCTCGCGCTTGCGGCGCTGGTCAGCACCGGTTGCAGCTCGACGCCGGCCACCGGCGACAACAACGACAACAACAACCAGAACGGCAACTGCACCCTGACGTTGAGCGGCGGCTTGACCGGATCGCCGACGTGCAGCGACGTGTCCGCAACCCTGACGAGCAACGACAACAATACGGGGATCGGTATCAACGGCGCCGACGCCACCGATACCGTGGCAGTCGCGATCAGCTTCAGCGGCGCGCCGACGGTCACGACGTACAACAACGGCAATTCGAGCGCGGTGCTGCTGGCGAACGACGCGACCGGCATCTGGATCGGGGGAGGCGGATCCGGCACCTGGTCGCTCGCCATCTCATCCGTGAAGGTGCTCAACTCGAGCGATATCTTCACGTCGTACGAGGTGCATGGGATGCTGACCGCAACGA
>JBOHRZ010000152.1:0-7044 GCA_050732975.1 Gemmatimonadales bacterium | reverse complement strand
GTGCCGTTCACGCCGGGGCGCATGGACGCGTCGGCGGAACAGACCGACGCCGCTTCGTTCGCCCCGCTCGAGCCCGTCGCCGACGGTTTCCGCAACTATCTCAAGGCGAAGTTCTCCGTGCCCGCGTAGGCGCTGCTGGTCGACAAGGCGCAACTCCTCACACTCACGGCGCCGGAAATGACCGTGCTGATCGGTGGGATGCGGGTGCTGAACACCAACGCGGACGGCAGCAGCAACGGGGTCTTCACCAACCGTCCGGGAGCGCTGACGAACGACTTCTTCGTCAACCTGCTCGACATGGGCACGGCATGGAAGCCGAATGCCGGCGATGCCGACGTCTTCGACGGTCGTGATCGGAAGACCGGCAAGCGGAAGTGGACCGGGACGCGTGTCGATCTGGTCTTCGGCTCGAATTCGCAGCTCCGCGCGCTCGCGGAGGTGTACGGATGCCGCGACGGCGAAGAGAAATTCGTGCGCGACTTCGCGGCGGCATGGACCAGGGTGATGAATCTGGATCGCTTCGAGCTGGTTCGGGGCGGGACGGCTGGACAGTGACGACCGCGGCTGAGCGCCGGTCATGGATCAGGACTCCGCGCCCGGGGATCTGAAGGCGATGCACGGCGCGCCGCGCACCCGATGAACGCATCGCAGCTCTTCGCCCATCCGGGCTGGGTCAATCTGCTGGTCCTGGTGCCGCTGGTATCGTTCGCAGCGTGGCGCCGCACCGGCCTCGACATCGCGGCGCGCGTCCTGATCGCGGCCGGCCTGTTCGGAATCGCCTTCGGGTTCGTCGAGGCCACAGTCGTCGTCTACCTCCGGGCCGCGCTCGGCTTGATCGGTCCGGTCGGCGGCCCGGTGATCAATCCTCCGCCGCTTGCGAGCATTCCGGGGTATCTGCTTGCCGCGGAACGCATGCGCGAGTCAGCAACCATCGTGATGCTTGTTGCCGTGGCGATGCTCGGCGCACGGCGCGCGCGCGAGCGATGGGCGCTCTTCCTGTTCGTCTTTGCCTGGTGGGACATCTACTACTACCTCGGCTTGCGATTACTGACCGGCTGGCCGCCGTCGCCCATGTCGACGGACATCCTCTTTCTCATCCCGGTGCCATGGGTTGCGGAGGTGTGGTATCCGCTGCTGGTAAGCGGATTGAGTGTGGCCGCGGTGCTGTATGTCAGTGTCATGCCGCGACACGTGATTGAGTCTGATTCCCGATGACTGCTGCTGCTATCCGTTGGCAACACAAGCAGCCTTCCATGCAGACACCCAATGGCAGAGGACGCCCGCGTCCGCCGTGGCTCGTGTTCGAGGTCGCCCGCGCCAACCTCGGCAACCGCCTCAACGTGGCGACGCGGCAGATCGCCGGCACTCAGCGCTGGTGACGCGCAAGGCGGCGCGGCTTCTTGGGCGGGTGAATCGTCTCGCCGGCGGCGCACATGGCGACGAGCTTGGCGATGCGAGCCGCCCGCGTCTCGGGTTTCTTCGCCGTTTGCACGCGGTAGAGAATCGCGTAGCGGTTAGCGCCGTCGAGCGCCTCGAAGAAGGCGCGCGCCTTGCGGGACTTCGCAAGCGCGGCGGCCAAATCCTCCGGCACCGTCGACGCCCGGGCGCCGTCGTATGCGCGGTCCCAGCGGCCGTCGGCGCGCGCACGGTCGACCTCGGCTTGACCGGGGTTCTCCATCTTTCCGGCAGCGATGAGACCCTCGGCGCGGGCGCGATTGATCTTCGACCATGGGCTCTTCGGGGTGCGCTTGCCAAAGCGCTGGAGCCACGCGCTCGCATCGAGCGCCCGCTTCTGGCTGTCGATCCATCCCCAGGCGAGGGCGGCGTCGAGCGCGTTCGAATACGTGAGCGCTGCCCCGGAGCGCTTCGGGATGCAGAGGAGCACGCTCGCCGCCTGGACGTGGTGCTCGGCGAGCCATGCCCTCCATTGCGCGGGCGTCTCGAACGCGAGTGTCACTTCGTCTCGCGTCGCCGCGACCATCGGTAGCTCCTCTCCAGCGGGCGCATTAAGCTACATCCTGCACCCGCGTCGCTGGCGGACGGCGTCTCGCGACAATCTGCAGTCGTCATCCCGTTGTCATCGGTGTGCAATGCCGGCCCGGTAGATCCTAGCAGTAACATCGGGGGGGCGGGATGATGCCTCGATTGATTCTGCTGATGAGTTGTGCGATCTGGATGCCGGCCGGCGTCCAGGCGCAGCCGCGCCCGTCCGCCACTTGCACCGCGGAATTCGTTCCGCTTGGCGCTTCCGGTTACGTCCCGGTGCGCGTTGTACATGAACCGACTCCTGCCTATCCGCGCATCATCCGACCGAAGATCGATGGATGGGTGCAAGTTCGATTCGCGGTATGTTCCGACGGAACGATCGATGCAGCCTCGGTGCGAGTGGTGCGATCGAGCGATCGCCGATTCGAAGCGCAGGCGGTCGCGGCGATTGTCGAGGTGCGTTTCAGAGCCGCCACGATGCGTGGCCGACCGTTGGCAGAAGAGAATGAGCAGACGGTGCGCTTCCGGCCGCCGGCCGCTGAACAACGCGGTCGCGGCGGCACTATCGGGGAGGAAACCGACGGTGCGGCGAACGCCATGCGCATAAAGCGAAGCGCACGATGATCACCCGCCGCGACTTTCTCGCCGCCAGCGCGTACGCCATCGCTGCTCCGCTGTTTCCCACGACCCGCGCTGCCGTCACGCTGCGAATTCCGGAAAAGGGTACCGGACCGGTGATGCCCGACGACTTCATCGGCCTGTCGTACGAGGTCGAGCAACTCGCCGATCCCGGGTTCTTCTCGCCGCACAACACCGGTCTCGTCCGCCAGTTCAGGGCGCTGACGCCGCGAGGCATCCTGCGGACCGGCGGCAATACCGGCGAGTTCGGCTGGTGGAAGGCGACAACGGGTTCACCCGAGCCGGTGCATCCACCGACACGCGAAGTTGTCGGGGAGCCGAAGGCCGAGTTCTATCCGGTCACTCCCGAAGCGGTGCGCAACCTCGCGGCCTTTCTTGACGCGACCCGATGGCGCTGCATCTACGGCCTCAACCTGGGAACCAACACGCCGCCGCGCGCGGCGGACGAGGCGGCGTTCGTCGCGAAGGCGCTCGGATCGCGCCTGCTCTACTTCCAGATCGGGAACGAACCCGAACTCTTCAGCATGCATCTCCGCGACCCGAAGTCCTGGTCGCCGCATGTCTACCTGCAGGAGTGGCTCTTGCTTGCCCGCGCGGTGGCGGCGCGGGTGCCGGCGGCGACGTTCGGCATCCCCGACCTGGGCGGTAATCATTCGTGGATGACCGCGATCGCCGATGAGTGGGCGTCGATCGCCGGCCGGCCGCCGATCGCCGAGTTCACGCATCACTATTACTTCGACGGCCCGGCGACCAATCCCGCGGTGACGATCCCGAATCTCCTCAAGCCGGCAACTCTGGCCGGGGTGCAAAGGACCGCCGATGTCGCGCGCAGTGCGGCCGCGAAGATGGGCGTCCCGGTGCGGATGTCGGAGGGGAACACCTGTTACGGCGGCGGCAAGCCGGGTCTCTCCGACGTCTTCGCTGCGGCGCTCTGGGCGGCAGACTATTCGTTGCTCCTGGCGCGCAACGGCTACACCGGTGTCAATCTCCATGGCGGCACCGGCCGCGTGGTGGCCAACGGTCTCGGCGGATCGCTGCCGGGCGATGCGCTCCTCGCGAACGAAGGCGCGACGCCTGCCGAGGTAGCGCGTCACCCGCATCCCTTCTATTCGCCAATCGGCGCGTTCGGTTCGGAGTACGTACTCGAGCCGGTAGCGTATGGTCTCCAGTTCGCGGGTGCGCTTCGCGGCGGGAGGTTCTTCGACGCCGACTTCACCTCGACGCTGCAGGCGTCGGGTGTCAACGCGACGGCATACGGGGCCGAGCTGCGAGGAGGCCACCGGTCGGTGATCGTGGTCAACAAGGATCTCGGCAACGATCTGGATGTCGAGTTCGATTTCGGCACCGCCGCGAAGGGGCCGGTGGAGGTCGTGACGTTGCGCGCCCCCGCGATCGACAGCCGCGAGGCGCAGATCGTGCGCGCACCGGGGCATCTCCGGCTCGAATCGGGGCGGATCACCCTGCACATTCCGCGGTCGTCGGCGATCGCTGTCCGGACGAAGTAACAAGCCCGCCGTTCGCACCGGCTTCGCCGCCCGCCGGGATATACTTGTTGCCTCGCGGGTCAGCGCCGTTCGAACACCACTCCGGAGAATCCTCATGGCGATATTGGCCTCCAGCTCCGCCAGACCTCGCTTCTGCCGCCAAGTCGCCGCTGCCGTTGCACTGGCCATTCTCGCCGGGTGCCATCGATCCGCACATCCGTCGTACCTGTTCGTATGGGCCGGTGATTCGGCGCGGAAGGCGAGCGACTTTCTCGCGGTGATCGACGCCACGCCTGGATCGTCGCATTACGGTGCGGTACTTACGTCGCTTCCGACTGGCATAGCGGGTACCCAACCACATCACACCGAGCTGGAAATGCCCGCCGATGGGCACCTGCTCGCGAACGGCTTCCGGGCGGGGCGGACCTGGCTCTTCGATCTCACCGCCCCGCTTCAACCGAAGATCATCACGTCGTTCGGAGACCTGGCCGGATTTTCCCACCCGCACACCTTCGCGCGTCTCGCGGACGGCAATCTTCTGGCGACCTTCCAGTACGCTGCCGATACCACGGCCCCCGGCGGTGAGGCGGGCATGTTGGGACGGCCTCATTCCACCGGCGGACTGGTCGAACTCGACGAACGGGGAACGGTGCTCCGCAGCGCCAGCGCCCGGGACAGCAGCGTCTCCGATACCGCGCTCTATCCGTACAGTGTGGTTCCAGTGCCGGCGATTGACCGCGCCGTGTCGACGACGACCGACATGGACATGGCCGACTCGGCCGCGACGGCGCAGTGGGTGCAGATCTGGCGGCTCTCCGATCTCACACTTCTCGCAACGATCGCGCTCCCGCCCGGGCCGCGTGGCGACGAGCAGCGTTACAGCGGCGAACCCAAGGCGCTCCCCGACGGGCGCGTCTTCGTGCACACGTTCGATTGCGGTCTCTATCTCCTCGACAGTCTCACGGGATCGCATCCGTCGGCGAAGCTGATGCACACCTTCACCGGCAAGGACTGCGGTGTCGCCGTGCTGAGCGGACACTGGTGGCTGCAGACGGTCCCCGCCGAACATGGTATCGTGGCGCTGGACGTGACCGACCCGGCGAATCCGCGCGAGGTGACGCGCGTCTCGCTCGGCGCCGACGAAGCACCGCACTGGCTCGCCATCGATCCGTCCGGACGACGGCTGGTGGTGAACTCCGGCGGCTACGTGAAAGGCGACCGGGTTTTCGTCGTCGATTTCGATCCGGACGACGGACATCTGGCCGTCGATTCCCTGTTCCGCGATGCCGGGAGCGATCGGCCCGGCGTGGACTTCGCGTCGCGAACCTGGCCGCATGGCTTCACAGGTCGCGCGCTGCCGCACGGCGCGGTGTTCTCGAGGCCGTGAACATCGCGTGGTACCTGGACTACTCCGGGACCCACCGTCCGACCGCATCGATCGGCCGGACCGCGTGGGGCCGCTAACCTCCGCGTGAACCTGCCGGCGCTGCTTCCGCCTGTCGCGGTGGAAGCGGGGTCGGCGTAGCGGGATACGCCGGATCGACGCCGCGGCTGTGAACCGGACTACTTTCCGACGACCTCGCATGGAGCACTGATGCAGACACGCATGCTCGGCAGCCTGAAAGTCTCAGCTCTCGGCCTCGGCTGCATGGGAATGAGCCACGGTTACGGTCGCTTTCCCGACCGCAAGGAAATGATCGCGCTGGCGCGCAAGGCCGTCGAGCGTGGCGTCACCTTCTTCGACACCGCCGAAGCGTACGGTCCATTCACCAACGAGGAGATCGTCGGTGAAGCACTGGCCCCGGTGCGCGACAAGGTGGTGATCGCGACGAAGTTCGGATTCAAGTTCACATCCGACGGCAAACAGACCGGCGAGGACAGCAAGCCAGCGCACATCCGTGAAGTTGCCGAGGCCTCGCTCAAGCGGCTGCGAACCGACCGGATCGATCTCTTCTATCAGCATCGCGTCGATCCGACGGTTCCCATCGAGGACGTGGCCGGAACGGTGAAGGACCTGATTCGCGAAGGAAAGGTGAAGCACTTCGGGCTCTCGGAAGCAGGCGTCAAGACCATCCGCCGGGCGCATGCCGTGCAGCCGGTGACCGCGGTGCAGAGCGAGTATTCGCTGTGGTGGCGGCAGCCGGAGCGGGAGTTACTGGCGGCGCTCGAGGAGATGGGGATCGGGCTGGTCCCCTTCTCGCCGCTCGGCCGCGGCTTTCTCACCGGGGCGATCGACGAGAAGACATCGTTCGTGAGCACCGACTTCCGCAACAACCTGCCGCGATTCAGCGCCGAGAACCGGAAAGCGAACCAGGCGCTGGTGGCGCGGATCGCCGCGATCGGGAAGCGTAACGGCGCGACGCCGGCGCAGATCGCCCTGGCCTGGCTGCTGGCGCAGCGCCCGTGGATCGTGCCGATCCCGGGCACGACGAAGCTCGACCGGCTCGACGAGAATATCGGCGCCGCCGCGATCGAGCTATCGACCGGAGATCTCCGTGAACTCGACGATCTGGCCCGAAGTGTCGAGGTGCACGGCGACCGGTATCCGGATTATATGGAGGCGAAGACGGGGCTCTGATGGGGAGAGCGGGGAGAGCAGGGCGCCCCGGCCTTCCGGCTCGGCGCCGATCGGCTTCCGGGCGTCGCTTCACGCGCCGTTATCGACGCGGAAAAGGCCGGATGGGGCGGAACGATCCGGATAGAACTTTGAGTGGGCTCCCCGCACGGCGACGCTCAATGTGACCAGCGAAGCTCACGCCATCGGGAAAATCGGTACCAAGTATTTATCCGCGGTTGTCCGCTCCATCCGGCCTTTTCCGCGTCCCACTGCGTCGCGATGCAGTCGGCAGTCGCCAAGATGGGGGCCGAGCCAATGGGCCGGGGCGCGGCCCGGCGGTCACGCCATGTTGATCCGCCAGGTATGATTGTCGATGCC
>JBOHRZ010000151.1:0-7061 GCA_050732975.1 Gemmatimonadales bacterium | reverse complement strand
CAAAGTGACCGGTTACGCTAATATACTGGCGCGATAAACAATCGTGACCGTCCCGGATGCCCCGGTGCTGACCGAATCCCCGACTGATAGCGCACCGGTCGGCTTCGGTACGGTGCTGGAGTGATGGAAATGCCCGAAGGAGGCGTCCGCACCGGCGCCGCTGTCGTCCGCAGCGTCCAAAGTGAGCCGTACGTACCGATCGTGAAGCGTCGTGCCGGCCGAATCGATCCGGATCGTGAAGAGCAACGTATCCGGCCAGTCCGTCCCGCCGTACGAAGGTTTGGGTTCGCGGTCACCTTGGTAGCCCTTGCGAATCAACGGGTCGAAATACCATGGAGGACGAACCAACGGACGACCCGATGCCATCGGCGTGCCAACTGCGAACGCAATGACAATCCGCGGCGGCAGCACGATCTCCAGGTGATAGGCCACGTAATCAGCCGGTGCCGGGGTCAGCACCAATGACCGGATCGCGCCGACCAGCGTCGCCGAGTCCGGGTGATTGACGCCAGGGGTGCCGCTGTACGCGAACGCAGCGCTGCCGATCGTGGCTCCGGCGGAATCGTAAGCCACAGCAACGTTGCCTGCGTAGGTCGGGTCTTCGATCAGCACCCTGGCAACCTGCACCGGCCCCGAGAACGTCACGGTGATCGGTGTCGACGCCCCGGTGCCGCTCTGGCTCTGGAACTCGTTCGTCCCCCACACACTCGGCGTCCAGAACGGAAGGACCGACCAGCCGACGGCGCCGCAGCTACCCGTCTGCAAAGCCACCTCGCAGTCCGACGAATCGGCGCAGGATCCGCCGGCACAAACACGCGCCTGGCGCGGCGACTGGTGCCACGGCATGAAGGCGCCGAACACCGTCGCGCCGGCCGCGACCTGTGTCAGTTGCAGCGTCGCGTCGCCGGCCCGGACGAGGCCGCGCTGAAGCCAGTAGCTGACGTGTACCTGTTGGGCACGCCTGAACGTGTAGACCATGGTCGAATCGGCGAGCCCCACGGAGGGCCAACTTCCGCGTGGTCGCATCCACCATGATCACCACAGCGGCCGTGCCCGCAGCTGCGTTGAGCGAGTCGCTGCCTCGCGCCAGCAGCGAGAGGCGGTCCCCGGGCCTGCCGCTGACGTCGAATTCGGCCAGAAGCGACATGCCGTCCGCCGAGTCCGGCTTGGCGACTGCCAGCGCCAGAGGCCGCCCATCCTCCACAAAGGCGCACCGGGCGGAACAGATACGCGTAAGCGGTACGGCACCAGTCCCGCCTACCGGCGTGCCCGGGTCCACCCAGTCACGGGCGCACCCGGCGACCATTGCTGCCCACGCAATGGCAGCCCAGATCCGTCTATGATGCCGCCGGCGCAACGCGCTTGGCCGCGCATGCGGCCCTCGACCAGACAACGCCTTCATGCCGAACCTCCAGCGCAGGTGCCAACGATGGGACTGAACTCGGTGATGCCGCAAAGCTACCGGTCGGCCCTCGGACGACCAGACACCCGCGTGGTAGCATCGCCGTGCCAGGGTACGCCGGTGTTACTTGTCGAGGCTACCGAGTTTCCTCGAATTGCGCTACTAGGAAAAACCCCAGGCGGGGCTAGTGCGGTTGCTTCGTCTGTTGCGTTTGTTTCGGTTACGGGCTAGCTTGCAGCCATGACCGTCGCCGCCGATCCGACCCTCCCGACGCCGCAGGAAGCCGGTACGGCCCAGGCCGCGGTGCAGGCGCTGCGCGCCTTGCGCATTCCGCGCGGAAAGCGGACGGTTACGCTCCATGCCTCGCAGGGCGGCGACGAGGCGACCGTCGTCGTTCCTCGCCCGGCCTTCGATCTGCTCATCGAGCTGCTCGGACAGCTTGCCAATGGGAACGCGGTGACCATCGTTCCGGTCCACGCCGAGCTGACCACTCAGGAAGCGGCGGATCTGCTCAACGTATCGCGTCCGCATCTTGTGTCCCTGCTCGAAAGCCGGGCCCTGCCATACCGAATGGTTGGAACCCATCGTCGGGTGAGGTTCGAGGATCTCATGGCGTTTCGGCAGCGCGAGGCTGCCGACCGCGCCAGGATACTGGCCGAACTCGCCGACGAAGCTCAGCATCACAAGCTCGGATATGAGTAGTCTGTGGCGACCTTCACGGTGGTCTACGACGCGTGCGTCCTCTATCCGGCGCCGTTGCGCGACCTGCTGCTGCGAATCGGTGCGGCCGGCATCGCGCGGGCACGATGGACCGACGAGATTCTCGACGAAATGGTCGCGGCCATCCTGCGGAATCGGTCCGATCTCGATCCCGGTGCGCTGAACCGAACGCGCGAACTGATGTGCCGAGCCCTGCCCGACTGTCTGGTGCGCGAATACCACGGACTCGCAGACACGGCGGAACTTCCCGATCCGCGCGACCGACACATCGTGGCAGCGGCGATCCGGTGCGGTGCGCAGGCGATTATTACGACCAACCTCAAGGATTTTCCGGACCACGTTCTCGCCCGATGGGATCTGGAAGCGAAGCACCCGGATGAGTTCGTCAACGAGTCGATCGATATCGCACCCGGAGTTGTGGTGGGGTGCCTGACTGAGCCGGCGGCCGCCCTGAAATCTCCTCCGCAAACGGTCGAGCAATTACTCGCTCGATTCCGCGCGATCGGCCTGGTGCGCTCAGCGGGCCATCTCAGGGACCTGGTGACGCCAATATCGCTGAGCTGAAGTAATTAGTCGGTCCGGAGTGCACCCGGTGGGCACCGTTCACCGCCCTTCCCCTCCACCCCGCGCGGCGCTAGACTCGCGCTCATCCATCCACCGAACCCATGACAACCCACCCCGAGCCCACCATGACCGACGCCGAACTCCGCCGCGAGCTGCGGCTGCTCAAGACCTGGGCCATTGGCAGCACCGTGCTGCTGATTGCCGTCCTCGTCTTTCTCCTCCGCCGCAACGACGCCCATCGGCACTTCGGCGAGATCGACGCCGAACGGATCAACATCGTCGAACCCAACGGCAACCTGCGCGTGGTGCTCGCCAACCGGCCGCGGTCGATCGGCCCGGTCTACAAGGGGAAGCCGTTCGGCTACGCCGGCGGCGGCCGCCCGGGGATCATCTTCTTCAACGACGAAGGAACGGAGAACGGCGGCATCACGTTCGAGGGCAAAGGCCGACTCGACAGCAGCTACGATGCGTCGACCCACATGTCGTTCGATCAGTTCGACCAGGACCAGGTGCTCAACCTCGACTACTCCGACGAGAACGGCGTCCGCCGCACCGGAATCTCGATCGACGACCGCGCCAACGTCGACATCCACGACATGGTCGCTGAGCGCGATTCGATCATGAAGATCGCCGACACCGTCGCTCGCGCTACGGCACTGCAGCGCTGGGCCGCGCCGCGCAACGGCGTGCCCCTCGCGGCGCACCGCGTCTTCGTCGGCCGCGACCCGGCCCGCGCCGCCGTGCTCAACCTGTCCGACGCCGACGGCCGGGTACGCGCCCGCCTCAGCGTCGACTCGCTTGGCGAGCCTTCGCTGGACTTTCTCGACGCGAGCGGCAAGGTGACAATGCATCTTCCAGCGAAACGATGAGAGCAGGGAGAACGGAGAGAGCGGGGTGTGAGAGTCGTGCACTGATGCGCCCGGCGGCCCTTGCCCCGTTCGCTGCTCTCCCCGCTCTCCCTGCTCTCCCCGCTCTGCCTGCTCTCTCCGCTCTCCCCGCTCTCCCTGTTACCTCGCCGCCGCAACGGCCGCCGCAACGCGGCGAACGAGCTCCCCCCACGTCTGGGCGTGCCACCCATGCCCCTTCATCGGCCGACCGAAGGTGAACGTTGCATCCGAGCCAACGCCAGTCAGGAAGTCCTGCATCCGGTACACCGCCAGATCGAGGTAGAAATCATCCATGTCGCCGGCGAAGAAGTGCAGCTTGCCGGCAAGCTTGGGCCCCAAGGTCGACCAGTTGCGCTGGGCATAGTCGCACAGATCGAAATCATGATCGCGCATGTAGTCGGCGACGGTGGTGTCGATCGATCCGGTGAGCTTGTTCCAGAGCGGCCGCGGGTATCCGTCGCTGCCGACCGGACCGTACACCGCTTCCCACGCCTCGAGCTGGTATCCCGATCGGCCGTGACTGCCGAGCACAGCTTCGAAGCGCGAAAGCTGGCGCTCGGTCCAGACCACCTGCCCCGCCGTGGTGCGCCGGAACGGGCGTTCGGTGGTGTTGAACGGCCCGACCGGGAGCACGAATGCGTTGGTGTCGCTGTAGATGTCGACGAGCTGGTAGCGATGGAAGTCGATCGGATCGGGCTGCAGCACCCAAGCGCCGCCGAAGAAGTCGGGATGCTGCAACTGGAGCGCCAGCGTCTGCCAGCCGCCGGTCGAGGCGCCCTCCAGTTGCCGGGCATACGGCTTGGCGATCATCCGGAACTGCTCTTCAAGCGCGGGAATCACCTCGTCGACCATCGCATCGCCGTAGGGTCCGTTGTTGGCCGAGTTGACGGAATACGAATCGGGGAAATACGGCGTCTGCTGCTGAAAGGAGACCGCGATCACGCGCGGGAAGTCGGCCGCGGTCCATTCCTTGTAGAAATCGTAACCCGTTTCGAGACCGCTGATCGGATTGATCGTCCCGATACCGCGCACGCCCGCCGAATCGACATCGAACCCGAACGGCACGTCGTGACCCATGGTGAAGACGACCGGATACCGCTGTGCGGGATGATCAGCATATCCGACCGGCAGGAGCACGGTGGCGTTGATGTACACCGGCCGTCCCCAGAAAGCAGTCAACCGGTCGCTCCTGATCCGCACGTGCTTGATCCATTGCGTGTCGGAGTCGCGCGGCGGTGCCTCGATTACGTGCGAGACGGTGACGGCGATCACGGCGCCGCGCGCGATGTGGACCTTGACCGGATCGCCGTACAGGTTACCGGCGGCGATCTGGACCACCTCCTGCGCACCGTCGTTGAAATGGACCCAGATTGTGCGACCGTCGGATCGATGCACCTGCTGATACACGTCGACCAACGGTTGGATCCAGTAGTCGCCCTCGGCCAACCCATCGAGCTGCGACGGGTAGCCGAGCGAGGTACTATCGATCACTTGCGAGTCGCCGGGATTCCAGCCGCTGACATCGATCGCGAAGATCGCCGGACCCGATGGACTGATGAGCATGCGCGGCTCGGGACTGGAGTCGGGCGACACCGCGATGATCAATCGGCCGGTGACCGGAGATCTTCCGGCGGCGGCGGAGAGGGTGACGCGGATCGACGGCGCGGGCAGCCGGGTCGATCCCGGCGAAACCGGCGCGAACATCAACGCTGCGGCGAATGCGAACATGGCTCCCCGATAATGATTGAATGGTTGGCTACCAAGCCTGCAGCTCGACTGGATAGAATAACTCCGATTGCTGAGTTCAGATCGGCGATCTCCTCCGTCACCTCCATCTCTCTCCTCCCTCACCTTCGTCACCTCGGTCGCCTCATTCTCTTGGCTTTCCTCGCCGCTCGGCACGCCGGCCTTCGCCCGAAAAAACATCGTCCGATAGTCTCCATTGATCGGCGCCTCGCATTGCCATGGCGCCGACGCCACGGGACGCGTCATCGGCGCCGTCGCGCGGCGCCATCATTCTCCCGGTCGGACCTCGAGAGGCCTCCGTGATCAGCACGCCATCCGTCACCGAGCTTCTCGCCGACGTGCAGGCCGGCGCCGAGGGGTCGATGGACCGGCTGATCGCGACGCTGCACGACGCACTCCGCGCCCGGGTGACTGCGTTCGTCGACCGGGACGCGAACACAGCGACCGAACCGCCCGCGCTGGTGCAGGACGCCTGGACAGAACTCGTTGATCAATCACGCGCATCGTGGAAGGAACGCGCCGACTTCTACGCCACTGCCGCGCTGCTCATGCGACGGATCGTGATCGACCACGCGCGCCGGCAGGCTGGCGACCGCGGTGTCGACATGATCCGGATTCACGAAGCGCTCGAATCGCTTGCCGTCCTCGACCCGCGCGAGGCCAAAGTGGTCGAGCTGCGCTACTTCGGCGGCCTGAGCGACGTCGAGGCTGCCGAGGTAGTAGGCGGGTTTGCGTCGACGATACGCAACGACTGGCGGATCGCCCGCGCCTGGTTGCACGCCGAACTCGCCGACAGCACCGCCGCTTCGGCGACAAGCGACGATCTCGGCGGTGCACCGAGTGCCGGCGACGCCGCGAACTGGGCGGAGGTGAAGATTCTCGTCGAGCGCCTCGCCGAAGTCGACTCGGAACGCGCCGCTGCACTGGCCGAGGCGTCGACCGGCGTCCGGATACGAGTCGAGCGACTGCTCGCGCACATCGAGGCCGATGGTCCGCTCGATCACTCGCCGCTCGAAGCACTGGAACCGATCGCCAGCGAGGAGAGCGGAGAGAGCGAGGAGAGCCGAGAGAGCGGGGAGAGCGAGGAGAGCCGAGAGAGCGGGGAGAGCGAGGAGAGCGTAGAGGCCGGGACGGCGATGGATCTGGAATCACCAATCGCGGACCAGAACGCGCCCGAGCCGCAGCCCGAAGAAACGAGGGTCGTCGTCGCCGTACTGTTGGCGGCACCGCAACCCGCGCCAGCCACGGCGATCGCCGAGCCGACGGTGGAGTTGGTCGCGGATCACGCCGTCGAGCCGGCGGACGAATCGAGTCCCGACATCATCCCGGCCGAGGACGCAATCGTCGCCGACGCCGATTCGAGCTCCGATACCGAGTCATCGACGGAGCCGACCGACGGCACCCCGCTTTCCTCGCTCTCCTCGCTCTCCTCGCTCTCCCCGCTCTCTCGATCCTTCGTCGCTCGCCATCGCGCGCCGCTCGCCATCGCGGCGGCCGCCATCCTGGCGATTGGGATCGGTAGCTTCATTGCGACGCGCCAGGTCAACTCCGCCAATGCCGATGCGCGCACGGCCGACCGCGTTTCGGCGTTCCTGCAGCACGCCCTCGGCGCGACGACCAATGTGCTCGACGTCACGGCGTCGGCACCGCAACCGCTGACACTTCCGGCCGTGCTCGACAGCGCCGCGCACCGCCTTCCCGGCGAGTTCCACGATCTACCCCTGGTCGAGGCCTCGTTGCAC
>JBOHRZ010000150.1:0-7118 GCA_050732975.1 Gemmatimonadales bacterium | reverse complement strand
TTGACCCCCGAGACCGCAGCGGCTTCGCCGCCGGGGACCCATTCACTCCCGGATCAATCGCTCCACGGTCTCGCGAACGTAGGGTCCTCCCACCGCCGCGACGATGTGACGCGGTCCCGTCAGGCCTAGCCTGACGGTCCGCATCGCCGCCCCGCGGACGGTCGGTCCCTGACTGTCGGCGCCGATCAGAGCAACTGTCGACTCATATCGAAAGACCATCAACAGCTCCGCCGCCGTTGTCACCATCCGGCCGCCGAGCACAAAGAAGAAGATTCCCCCGGCGATCGATCCGGCGTGACGGATGATCGATGTCGCCAGCAGCGGATAATCGAGCGGAGAGAGTTGCCACCATGACAACAGCAGGCATTGCACGAGGACGCCGGTAACACCAAGCGTCAGTCCCAGGCCAGGCGATTCCCGGGGCAGCAACACAGGAGCACTCTCGATGATCTGTTCCGGCCGGGTGTTCGTCCCACCAACCGGTAGCGGCAACTCGACCATCTCGATTCGCGGACCGTTCGATCCAATCAGCAGCAAGGCGAGCACGGCCCAGATCGCTGTCACGAACGGCAGGACGACGACGAAATTGATCGGGAACGGCCCCAGCAGGTCAGTGCCCGTGACCTGCGGAACCACAACGCAGAACACCACGATCAGGACCACGAATCCGCAGGATCGAACGAATGCCCGGACCCCTCGGTTCATGAGGTCACGGCGCCATCGGGTCATGTCCGCCAATTCTTCGGCCAGCCAGCTGCGCAGCGGCCATGGAGCCTTGATGCCACCATCGCCATAACTGAGCAATTGACGCCGGCCTAATGCCGCCGTCACTTCCTCTCGATCGATCGAGGCAGGACCCCCGGGCGCAAGCCGGATGCGGCGCATCCACGGGATCCCCTTCACCACCAGCAGCAGGCCGATCACGACCAGGGCGGCCGAGAGCATCAGCGTCAGTAGTGACCGAAGCGGCGCACCCGTTGTGCCGGCGTCAGGACCGAAGAGCTTCTGGGCCTGCGGCATCAGATAATCGTTCCGACGGACGGTCGTCACGCCGGTCGCGACGAACCAGAGCCCGGCAACGAGGCGCGCCAGACCGAGCACCCGAAGGGGATTCGGAACCGACGACGCGGTCGCAGGCGAATGCATCGCGTTCACGTCGGTGCAGACGCGGCGGCGCATGCATGCCGCGCCGGCCTGCTCCTAGCTGAAGTCCAGGTTCCGCTGAAAATCGTCGGGGCTCGTTGCGGCGGCCATTGCCACCTCGAGGGTGATCAGCCCCCTGCGGTGGAGGTCCCGCAGGTTCTGGTCGAACGACTGCGTGCCGTACATTCCGGTGCCATCCTCGATCAGCTTCACGATCTCGGCGGTCTTGCCGGGATCGGCGATGCACTCCTCGACCGCCGACGTATGCCGCATGACCTCCACGGCCAGGACCTGGCCGACCCCATCCGCGCGGGGCAGCAGTCGCTGCGACACCATCGCCCGCAGCACTTCGGAGAGCCGCTTGCGCACGCCAAGCTGTTCGCTCGGTTCGAAGACGCTGGCGAAACGGGTCACCCCGCGCACCGAATCGGTGGTGTGCACCGTAGCCAGGATCAGGTGCCCGGTCTCCGCTGCCTGAAGCGATACATCGACGGTGATCCGGTCGCGCATTTCGCCGATCAGGATGATGTCGGGATCCTGCCGCAGGGCGGCCCGCAGCGCCGGCTCGAATCCGTTTGTGTCGGTGCCGACCTCGCGCTGAATCACGATCGACTCGATGTCGCGGTGGAGGAACTCGATCGGGTCCTCGATGGTGATGATCTTCTTCTTCCTGCGCCGGTTGATGTAATCCACCATTGACGCGAGTGTCGACGACTTGCCGCTCCCGGTCGTCCCGGAAACCAGGATCAGTCCGCGCTCCTCCAGCGCGATGTCGGCAAGGACGGGCGGAAGACTCAATTGCTCGAAATTCGGGATCACATCGGGAATGCCCCGCAGCACGGCAGCGAACGAGCCGCGCTGGACGCAGAGGTTGGCGCGGAACCGCCCCAGGCCCGGCAGGGAATACGAGCAATCCATTTCGGTGAGCTGCCGCATTACCTCGGCCACCGTGTCGCGAGTGGCTTTCTTGGCATTGACCAGGATTTCGGCGGCGATCTCGGCGGTGTCGGCGGCCGTCAGCGCGGGCGCGCCGTCGATCGGCGCGACCGCGCCGTGGATCCGCAGCCGGAACGGCCCGCCGGCACTGGCATGCAGGTCCGAGGCCTTCCGCTTGTGAGCAAGCTGCAGCGCCGATTTGAAGCTATCGAGTATCGGCATGGCTGTCTCCGCACACGGGTGACGGGAAACCGTCCTTCGGAGACTACAGGAGAAGGCTACCCAGCGATGGCCGTGCTCACAATCCATCGCTCACCGGCACCCGCTACCCCCGCTTTCCCCGCCATTGACGGCGTCGCTTGCTGCGCGATGAGCGCGGATCCCGCGCCGGGCGGCTGCCGCCGCCGAATCGCTCACCGGCCGCATAATCCTTTGCCCGCTCCGCCTGATGCTGCTTGCCCTGCCCCGATCGCGGCGATTGGCGGCGTCCCGACTCTTCCAACGGTCCCGCGGCGCGGGCGTTGTAGTCGAAATCCGGCACCGTCACCCGCGGCAGGCGCTTTCCGAGCGCGCGCTCGATCCCGCGCAGGTCGACCTCTTCCGCCGGCGACACGAAGGTGAAGGCGTCGCCGGTGGCGGCGGCTCGCGCGGTGCGCCCCACACGGTGGATGTAATCCTCCGGCACCGCCGGCACGTCGAAGTTCACCACGTGGCCGAGCTCGGTGATGTCGATGCCACGCGCGACGATGTCGGTGGCCACCAGCACGCGCGTCCGCCCGCTCTTGAAGGCGGCCAGCGCGGCGGTACGCTGCGCCTGCGAGCGATTGCCGTGAATCCGATCGGCGACGATCCCGGCGGCAACGAGATACTTCGCCACCCGGTTGGCGCGATGCTTGGTGCGGGTGAAGACCAGTGCCTCGGCGATTTCGCCACGCTGCAGCAGAGCGAGCAGCAACGCCGTCTTGAGGTCCTGCGGCACCGGATACACCGCCTGGGTGATCCCGATCGCGGGTGCCGCCTCGCGCTGCAGCCGGATCGTCACCGGATCATGAAGCATCTCGCGCGTCAGCGCCGCGATCGGTGGCGGCATCGTCGCCGAGAAGAAGAGCGTCTGCCGTTTCGCCGGAAGATGGCGGAGCACCCGCTTGATGTCCGGTAGAAATCCCATGTCGAGCATCCGGTCGGCCTCGTCGAGCACCAGGATCTCGACGTTCGGCAAGCGCGCATAGGAGGACTTGAAGTGATCCAGCAGCCGGCCCGGCGTGGCGACCAGAAGGTTGACGCCGCTCCGGAAGGCGTGTTCCTGCGGTCCCATCCCGACGCCGCCGTAGATCGCGGCGGCGGTCACGGAGGTGTGCATCGCCAGGGCGTTGCAATCCTCGAGCACTTGCGCCGCAAGTTCACGCGTCGGCGTGAGAATCAGGGCCCGTGTGGTGCGGCGGGGGTGCGCGATCAGGCGGTGAAGAATCGGCAACAGGAAGGCGGCGGTCTTGCCGCTGCCCGTCATCGCACAGGCGAGCAGGTCGCGTCCGGCGAGCGCCGGCGGGATGGCGTCGGCCTGCACCGGCGTCGGACGGGTGAAGCCGAGCTCCTTGAGGCCCTTGAGCAGTGACGGATCGAGCTTCAGCGCGGTAAACGGCAGAGGAGGTCCCGGGAAGGAGGAAGGGCAAGCGGCGGATCAGTCGGTCGGAGATTGCAGGGGAAGCCTACCTGGGGCGGCGCAACCTCACAATCCGGGGTGTGCGGCTACCTCGCAAACCAGTACGACAGTTTCACCAGAAACGTATCGTTGGCCCTGCGGTCGAACAGGGCACCGAGGTCGCGGTTGAATGGATGATTGCCCGCACGCGACAGGAAGCCGTCGCGCCCTTGACTCCAGACGACGAAGAGCGTCGAGCCGGGACGGTACTCCCAGCGAAACACCGCGTTCGACCGGAACTGCTGCACATTGAATCCGCCGGGATCGGCAGATACCGCCGGATCGGCATACGGCTGGTAGCGCGAGTCATAGACGGCGGCGCGTGGATCGGCGAGCTCGCGTACATCGCTGTACGTTCCCTTCGACACAAACGGCGAGGCATACACCTGTAGCGTCGCGCTCGGCGTGAAGGTGTAGCCCAACCTGAAGGTCAGCCCCAGCGTCTTCTGCTCCAGGCGCGCAAAGGTGTAATGCGCCGCGCCGCCGGCGTCGGTGAAGGTGCCGAAGTACTGGATGTCGTTCCTGTTCACCTGGTAGTCGGCACTGAGGGACGTCGTGAATCGGCTCGCCACCTTGAGATCCAACTCGGGGGAAAGGTCGATCGTCCTGGACCGGCCCTGGTCACCACGCATGTAGTTGAGCGACACCGAGGGCACCAGTGCGTTGCGATCGTCGCCCTGGATCGACATCCAGGGCGCGATGTACGGATCCTGCCGCACCGCCGGGCCGCCGCGCGCACACCGATCGCAGTACGTCGTTCCGAGCTGCCCCAGTGTGCCGCCGGTATGGAGCCACCAGCGATTGTCGAACTGGATGTGCACATTGGTGTTGAACGCCCGCTCGGTAGGAAGCCCGGCCGCCGACCAGTATTCCCAGTTGTTGAAGTTCCATCCCAGCGATTGGAAGACCGCGTTCGGCGTTCGCCAGTCGAGACGTGCCCAGGTGGTCCACTCCTGTTGATCGGCCTGGCGGAGGAAGCCCACATCGTTGACATCGAAGCCCGGTGAGCGACGTTGGTACGCGGTCTCGAAATGCAGCCGCTGACCGCCGATCTTGGCGAACCGCAGCTCCATGTTGGTGCCGCTGAGCGAGGTGCGCGTGGAATCGAACACCAATGGACCGTCGGGCCGCTGATAGAGGTGGACGTTATCGCGCTGGGTTGCCGCGATTGCCTGAGATGTTCCGGCAACGCGGCTGACGTCGAACGACCCTGACACCTCGAGGCCGCGGGTGAACCGGCGGCGCGCGTCGATCCCGCCGCTGTACGCGCTCCGATGCAGATATGGCTCGGAGCTGATATCCAGCGCCCGATTCACGCCCGTCAGGATGAAGCCGAGATTGCCGTTGCCCCGATCGTAATCCTGATTCCCGCGCACCACGGCGTAGTTCGTGGTGGGCTCGAGCGTCTTGCCGGTCGGCGTCCTCACGTCGCCGGTGACCGCGTCGAGGGCGCCGATCGAAAAGCCGCCGCCGGACCTTCCCGTCACCTTGCTCGCGCCCAGAATCCGGGTCGCTGTCGGCGACGACGCATCGCCGTAGATGCCGGCCAACTGCGGTGCGCGGCCGATCCGGCGCGAGTAGAAGAGCCCCTCCCCGGTGCTGCAGTCCAGCACGACCACGCAGTTGACCGGGAAATCGAACAGACCCTTGCCTTCGACAAAGAACGGGCGCCGCTCCTGGAAGAACGTCTCGAACGCGCCGAGATTGAGCACCGAGGGATCGGCCTCGACCTGGCCGAAGTCGGGATTCACGGTCGCATTGAGGCGAAGATTGGATGTCAGGCTGTAGCGGAGATCGCCGCCGGCAGTGAACCGCTCGTCGCGCGCGAAGCCGTGCGCGGTCGGCACCTGTACGTTGCTGTTGACAACATACGGGCCAATCTCGGCCCGCTGCGGGCTTCCCAGATCAATCAGTCCGGTCAACTCGCCGAACTGCGACACGAACCCCGGCTTCGAGGGCCGGTACACAGGCCAGGTCACCACCTCGGTGTAACGCTCGATCGATCGCCAGAGGAGAATGCCGAACGTGCCATCGCCGTGCCTCGAATAGCGAAGCTGACTGAGCGGGATCCGGAACTCTGCCGTCCATCCCGCCGAGTCGACCCGTGTGGCGACGTCCCAGACGGCGTCCCACGCGGGGTCTTCGGTGCCGTCGTTGTAGATGGCCTGATCGGCCTTGGCGCCGGCCGGGTCGACCCAGAACTCGTAGCCGGTCCGGCGATCGTGGTACGGGTCGACCAGGACGATGATCTGATCGGATGCGGTCAGGTCGTCACGCCGGGACAGCAAACCTACGATGCTGTCGGGGTGGGCGTCGAAGGCGCGGACGAAAACGTACAGGTTGTGCTCGTCGTAGGCGATCCGACCTTCGGTCGGTTCCTTCGGCGCCGCGCCCTCGTCGGGGCGCGCTTCCTCGAACCGGGTAATCAGCGGTGCGTCGCGCCAGACTGCGTCGTCATCCCGGGCATCGATGATCGGAGGCTTCGCGGCGCGCACCGCCTGCACGGCGGTGGGCGTGACGGTCGCTGCGACTGTGTGTGGTGCCGGTACCGCGGTCTGCAACTGGAGGAGAAGCATTGTCGCCGTGAGCATCGCCGGCCTTCGCAGAGGTCAGCCGGATTGGACAGCGGCGGGGACGATATGGTTGCAAGGCGCATCGCAACCCTCTCCCTTCTCACTTCTGCCTTCTCACTCCTTGAGGGGCCCCCGCCGGGCCGCGAGAAATCGCTCGGCAACCTGCGCAAGCCGATCATCGCCCTTTCTCTCCGCCTGAGCCAACGCCGCATCTACGTGCTTCCGAAGCTCCGGCGCGCCCCAGGCGTAGCCGGTCGCTTCTTCCGCGCTGGCGATGTCGCCTACCCGTGCGGCTTCGAGGAGCGCGGTCGCAGCTTCGCGGTCATACGTCGGATCGTCGCGCGGCGGGAGGCGGTACACCCTAGTCGGCGGCTCGGCGTCGCCGTCATCCCGAACGAATGCGCGGGACATGGGCGGCGTTCGGTGTGTAGGCGGCGTCGGAGGCCACTAGACGAAGATCCTGCCGCGAGCGTCGACGGCGAGATCTCGGGTCTCGTTGAACGATGTGCAGCTGCGGCAGGAGAATGAAGGCAGCGATCGCAGCCTGGCTCGACAGGCGCATGCTTCTCACTCCCTCCTTCTCACTTCTCGCTTCTATCCATTCACCCCGCGACGATATCAAAATAGATACTGTACCGCCTTCCCCGACTCCGATAGAACGGCGCCAGCGCCACATCGCCAGGTGCCGCCGAGTTACCGGGAACGCTCGCCACCCCTGCCGCGCGGAAGTCGCCGGGCTTCGCACCCGGCAGCACCCACTCGGCGAC
>JBOHRZ010000149.1:0-7149 GCA_050732975.1 Gemmatimonadales bacterium | reverse complement strand
GGAGATGGCCATCCGCATGGCGCTCGGCGCGCAATCGGGTCAGATCGTCGGCATGATCGTGTCGCACGGCGGATGGCTTGCCTTGGCCGGCGTCATTCCGGGCGCCTTCGCCGGCTATGCCGCCGGGCGGGCGATGAGCGGCGCGCTCGCCGGCGTCCAGCCGTTCGACTGGCCGACGTTCGCGGTGGCAGGGATTCTCTGTGCCGCGATGGTGCTCGTTGGCAGCATGATCCCGGCACTCCGCGCGGTGCGTGTCGCGCCCGCGAGCGTGATGCGGAGCGAGTAGGAGGGGGCGAGGCGTCCCGGCATCCCGGCTCGGCGGAGCGTCTGCGCCTCGGTGAGGCCCCACGGACCGAGAGGGAAACGGATAAGATCTGATAACATCGGATAACAGCGGATGGAGCTTTGGTGGGCTCCTCGCACGATGAAGCTCCGCGCGCGCAGGGGAGCGTCGACGAGCCAGGAGCGCCGGTACCCCTGATTGATCCGATTTTATCCGTGTTATCCGACCTTATCCGTGTCCCCTTCGGCGAGTAGAGTTCCGCCATGCGCGGCGATTGGAGCCGAGCTGTGTGCCATGGCAAAAAGCCCGCGATAAATTGCTGCTCGTGCCCAATCCGATTCTACTGCTCTCCGGCCCGATCGGCGCCGGCAAGACGACCGTCGCGCGCGAGCTGATCCGGCTCTGGCCCCGCCCTCTCGCGTACATTGAAGGCGACACCTTCTGGTCGTTCTTCGCCAAAGGCGGCGCCAGCGGGCCCACGCCAGCAGGGTTCCGGACCATCATGACCGCCATGACGGCCGCCGCCGTGCCGTTCGCCATGTCCGGCACCGACGTGATCGTCGATTTCTCGATTCCTCCGGCGTTCCTCAGGACGGCGCGGCGGGTCGCCGCGGTCCGGCAGGTACCGCTCGACTACGTGCTGCTGCGCCCGTCCGAAGATGTCTGCGCCGCCCGGGCGGCCGCCCGTACCGAAGGTCCCATCGCTGACTATTCGGGATACCGGCAGTTCTACCGCGACTTCGACGGGATGGACGCGCATTGCGTTGCGAACGATACGATGACCCCGGCCGAAGCCGCCGAGCGGATTCTGCAGGACCTCGAGGATGGATGGTTCCGGCTGGGATGACGCCTTCCCTCCTTCCCTCCTTCTCTCCTTGCTTCTTTGCATAGGTAGCTTGACTTCCTATCGATAGGTAGTCATCCTACCTGTCATGCCAGTCAGGCGAAAATCCCGGAACGAACTCCTCGCCGGCACCATGGACATCCTCATCCTCCAGACGCTGACGCTGGGGCGGATGCACGGTTACGCCATTGCCCGGCACATCGAACGGTCGTCGGAGGAGCTGCTCCGCGTCGAACAGGGATCGCTCTACCCCGCCCTCGAACGCTTGCAGCAACAGGGCTGGGTCAGGTCGGCGTGGATGAAGTCGCCCACCGGCCGCCAGGCGCGCTACTACACCATCACCGCGTCGGGTCGCAAACGGCTTGGCCAGAAGATCTCGGCGTTCGACGATCTGGCGCTCGCGATCGCGCGCGTGCTGGGCCGGGCCTGAGCGCGACGCGTTGCCATGTCGCTCGCCGACGGATTCCGCCACCGGCTGCGCCCCCTGTTCCGGCGCCGCGATTTCGACCGGGAGATGGATCAGGAGTTCCGCCACCACATCGAGCTGCAGGCGCAGGAATTCCCGGACGGCGTCGATCCGGCGGCCCGCGCCCGCGCTCGCTTCGGAAGCCAGGCGTGGTATATGGAAGAGACCCGCAGGATGACGCCGCTCGGCTGGCTCGACGCGCTGGGCCAGGACCTCCGCTACGCCTGGCGGAATCTCCGCCGGACGCCGGCGTTCACCATCGTGGCGGTGCTGTCGCTCGCCATCGGGATCGGCGCCAATTCGGCGATCTTCGGCCTCCTCTACGCCGTGCTGCTCCAGCCGTTGCCGGTATCGCACGCCGAGCAACTGTTCGAGGTCCAGCACACCGGGCCCGAGTTGCCGAACGACGCCTTCTCGTACAGCGAATACCAGTCACTGCGCCGGAGCCCGGGGTTCACCAGCGTCACGGCGCTGGGCGGTTCGGGCGACGTCGCCATCGTCGCCGGCGCCGTGCGCCGCTCCGTTGGCGTCGACGGGGCGGACGGCAACTTCTTCTCGACCATCGGCCTCCGTCCATTGCTCGGGCGATTGATCTCGCCGGATGACGAGCGAGCCAGGGCATCGGTGGTGGTGATTTCCGAGGACCTGTGGACGGAACTGTTCAACCGCGCGCGCACCGCCATCGGCAGCACGATCCGGATGCAGGAGTCGCCGTTCACGGTGATCGGGATTGTGCCGAAGTCGTACCAGGGCCTCGGATACCCGGGATCGTTCGAAACGGCGGTTCCGCTGAGTGCGCTGCCACTCGTGGGCGGCAACGCGGCCGAGACGACGGACGCCAATACCGCGACACTCCAGATCATCGGCCGGCTGGCGGATCCCGGTGCCGCAGTGCGCGTCGGCGGGACGGTCAACACCACCTGGCGATCATGCTGCGCCGCGAACGCGACATCGCCCGGCGCGGCTGGTACGTCCGGACTCCGGCTGGTGAGCATTGAACACGGCATTCCGTCGCCGAAGTTCAACATCGCCGCGATGTTCGGCCGGCTGTTCGTCGAATTGATGGGCGGCGCGGTGGTCGTTCTGCTCGCGGCATGCGCCAACATCGGGACACTGCTCCTGGCGCGGGCGTCGGCGCGCGAGCGCGAGCTGGCCGTTCGCCTTTCGCTCGGCGCGTCACGCCGGCGGCTGGCGACACAGATGCTGGTCGAGAGCGGGGTGCTGGCGGCGATCGGCAGCGCCGCCGGATTGGTGCTGGCGTGGGGAGCGCTCCGGTTGATTGCCCATCGGCTCCCCGCTCCCATCATTGCCCGCGTCGGGCTTCACCTCAACGGCGAGATACTCGGCTTCACCGCCCTGGTCGCTGCAG
Organism: Gemmatimonadales bacterium; assembly: GCA_050732975.1. Classification (GTDB taxonomy): domain Bacteria; phylum Gemmatimonadota; class Gemmatimonadetes; order Gemmatimonadales; family GWC2-71-9; genus Palsa-1233. The sequence goes on along the minus strand of JBOHRZ010000149.1, from coordinate 4,187 downwards.
CATCAGTACTGCTGTTCGGCGGCATCCCGGCCTGGCGCGCCACACGCACCAACCTGATCGCGCCGCTCAAGGAGGCGGGACATTCGGCCGCGGTGCGACGTGCCGGATGGCTCGACCGGAGCGTGGTCGTGGCGCAGGTCGTCCTCGCCCTGGTACTGGTCAACGCCGCCGGTCTGCTGGTCGCAACGCTCCGCAACCTCCGCTCCGTGAACGGTGGGTTCATGCCTGAGCGCGTGGTAAGCGCCGAATTCGATGCCCGGGATACGCCGTACGAGACGGTGGGGCTCGGACTGTACACCGATCGACTCCTGGCCCGCGCGACACTGGTTCCCGGCGTCCGTTCGGCGGCGCTGGCGCTGGCGGTGCCGGTGTTCGGCGGGCGCAGGGACGGCGAGAACATCGACGTAGAGGGCTACACGCCGCGGCAGGACGAGAACATGCAGGGCTGGTTCAACACGGTGACTCCGGGATACTTCTCGACGCTCGGCATCCGTCTGCTCCGGGGGCGCGATTTTTCGCAGGCCGATCGCGGCGCCGGGCAGCAGGTGGCGATCGTCAACGAGGCCTTCGTGCACCAGTACATCCGGAATCGGAATCCGTTGGGGACGCATATCCGCACGACCCCGTCACCACCGCGCAACCGCAACGCGCCGCAAGGGTCGGTCACCACCGGGGTGGCCAGCGACTCCATTCTGCTGCAGATCGTCGGAGTGGTCGGCGATGCGCGGTACGCGGACCTGCGGGAGCCGGCGTCACCGATGATCTACGTGCCGCTGGCACAGTTCGAACAGGTCCCCGCTATGGGCAGGATTGACGTGTTGTCAATCGCGGTGCGGACCGCCGGCGACGACGGCGGAATGCCGGGGCCGCTCCGGAATGCGCTCCAGGCCGTGGTGCCGGGATTGCAGATCTACGGCCCGGAGACGATCGAAGCCTCGATCGATGAATCGCTCAACCGCGAGACGCTGACGGCAGAACTGGCCACGCTGTTCGGCGCCGTGGCGTTGATCCTCGCGGCGATCGGACTGTACGGCATCGTGTCGTATCACGTGGCGCAGCGGGTCCGCGAGATCGGCGTGCGCATGGCGCTGGGTGCCGCGTCGTCGAGCGTGGTCTGGATGGTGCTCAGGCAGGCATTGGTGCTGGTGACGATCGGCGTGCTGGTGGGTGCCCCGCTGGCAATCGGCGGCGGCAAGGCGATCGCCGCCGAACTCTACGGGCTGGCGGGACAGAGCCGGCTCTTCGTGCTGGGCGCGGGCGTGCTGCTGATCGGCGTCGCGGTGGCGGCGAGCGCGCTACCGGCGCGGCGGGCCGCGCGGGTGGATCCGCTGATCGCGCTCAGGGCGGATTAGCCCTCGGCACGTTCGATTGGGGCTGGATCCCTTGAATCCCCCTTGAAGATCCACTGGAAGCCATACCGGTCGTAGAACTGACCGTACGTCCCGAACGGCATGTCATGCAGGTCCTGGAACCTGTCCTTTGACGCTCCCGCCGCGAGCTTGTCGAAGACCGTCTTCAGCTCATCATATGCCCCGCCGACAACGAACAGCGCGACGGTGTTGCCCATGATCGGATCGTATTCCGGCGACGCCATCCAGTCGGTGGCGGAAATCTCGATCGCGGCACTCTTCAGGTTGGCGTTGATGATCCGACCGTGCTTCTCGGGCGGGAACATGTCTTTCATCGGCGTGTCGCCCAGCTTCGTCAGCGTGAGGCTTCCGCCCAGGCATTGGTGATAGAACGTCATCGCCTCGGCGCAATTGCCGTCGAACAGCAGGAATGGAATGCAGTGCAGCATCTGTCAATCTCCCCTTGGTGTTACTTCGAGCTCTGCCGAAGCGGACTGGCCGGTCACGAGCCCTGTCCGGCGGCTTCAAGCGGCGGCTTCACGCTCGCCATGAGGGAGAAGAATCCTTCCGTCATGGTCGGATGGATGAAGACCGCGTCCTTGAAGACGGTCCACGGCGCGTCGGCCATCATCAGCGCCATCATTGTCTGAATCAGCTCGCCGCCGGCGTAACTCAGCACGGCCGCGCCGATGATGCGCTCGGTACCGGCGTCAATCACCACCTTCAGCAGACCCCTCGTGTCGCCGCGCTCGATTGCCCGCGCGATCCGCTCGGCTTTCACGGTCCCGACCCGGATGGCGCGGCCGGATTCGCGCGCCTCCCGTTCCGTAATCCCGACCCGTCCCAGCTCGGGGTCGGTGAAGATCGCGTACGGAACGATCCGACCCTTCGTCGACCGCCACGGCTTCTCGAAGAGATTGTGAAAGACGATCTGGTAATCGTGGTAGCTGATGTGCGTGAAGGCTGGCCCGCCGGTGACGTCACCCAGCGCCCAGACGCCCGGCGCCGAGGTCTCCAGGTATTCGTTGACACGGATCCAGCCTTTCGCATCCGTCTCCACACCGCTCTGCGCGAGGTCGAGTTCCGCGGTATTGGGCCGGCGACCGGTGGCTACCAGCAGGTGCGAACCAGTGAGCGATCGGCTTCCGACTGTGGCCTCGATCCCGTCGCGGTTCCGGGCAATCTTCGCGACTCGTGCGCCCAGTTCGAGCGCGACGCCCTCCGCTTCGAGCGCCTTCCGGAGTTCCTCGGCGACGTCGTCATCCTCTCGAGGAACGATCTGATTCTCGGTCTCCACCACAGTAACCCGGCTGCCGAAGCGCCGGAACATCTGGGCAAACTCCAGGCCGACGGCGCTGCCACCGAGCACCAGCAGGTGCTCCGGCAACACGGTCAGTTCCATGATGCTGCGGTTGTCGAGGAACGACACCCGGTCGAGTCCGGGAATCGGAGGAACAGCCGCACTGGTGCCGACGTCGATGAAGATGTGCTTCGCAGTCAGCCGCGCACCGTCCACCGTCACGGTCCGCGTGCCGGTAAATCGCGCCGTTCCCCGCACCAATGTGATGGCCGGCCGACGCTCGACCTGGTGCTGCTCTCCGTCGCGCATCCTGGCCACGATCCCGTTCTTGCGCGCGACCACCTCCCCAAGCGCGACCCGCAGACCCTCGACATGCACCCCCAGCGACGCCCCATGCCTCGCTTCGTGGGCGGCCTCTGCGCTCGCGATCATTGCCTTGGTCGGCGTGCAGCCGAAGTTGACGCACGAGCCGCCCAGATGCTCGTGCTCGATGAGCGCCACGCTCCAGCCGCGGTCGGCCAGATTGTGGGCCAGGGGGTTGCCGGCCTGCCCCGATCCGATGATGATCGCGTCGAACCGCTTCGTGGTGCTGGACGATTGGCCCATGGCGACTCCCGGAGGCGGACTCGTTGACTACGCGCGCTTGACGCCCGGGTGCGGCGTGAGGAGCACAACGTCGACCTTCTCCTGATGGCGGTGGCCATGCATCTCATGATGCACCGTCACTGTCGCGGCTGCGCGCGTCCGTTCACCGGTGCGTTCACCGCAGCGTCTGCTCCAGCGCCGCGGCCTTGGCCGCAAAGCGGGCGCCGTCCAGTCGCAAGTCCGGCGGCAGGCCGCCGAGCTGGTGTTCCCACCAGTCGGGCTTGGGGACGCCAGCCGATGGCCATGTCGCCTCAGGACCGAAGAGCATGTAGACATCCCAAGCGGGTTCCGTCCGACCGGCCGCATGCGAGAAGGCGGTCCCCACGGCAAGTCCGGGATCCCAGTAGTTCCGCACCCGGCGATCGGCGATCAGCGTCGTGCCGGCGTTCACGTTCTGTTCGTGCGCGCCAAGCTGCGATGACCACACCACGAACACCACCACGCCGGGCGTGGAATCCCTGGCCAACCAGTGCTGGTCGACTTCGTGGACACCGCGAAGGCATACCGAGCATGTAGGCGACGCAAGCAGGATCGCTCGCACCTTTCCCGAATCGGCGTTGAACGCGGTGCGCAGCGGCGTGAAATCGTCGGTGAGCGTCGTGTGCGTGGCGATCGGACCGGAATGACACGCCGCTGCGGCGCTCAGCACCCCTGGGAGGAACAACCGTCGGCGAATGCGCATGGGAATCCTCAACTCGCGATGAAGAAATTGGTCATGGCGGACGCCACCCAGATGGCGGCGGCGCCCCAGAGCACCAGTCGGATCCACCGGTGCGGGCGTGGTCGCGGCCCGTCCATGGAGCAATCCTTCGGCCGACGATACGCGACCCGGAACCCGTAGGCCAGCGCCAGCAGCGACCCGCCCATCAGGTACGGCGCGTACGGTTTGAGTC
>JBOHRZ010000148.1:0-7158 GCA_050732975.1 Gemmatimonadales bacterium | reverse complement strand
ACACCAGCAACTCGGGCGCCGCCGCAGTCAGCATCCGGTCGACGTCGCCGGCGCGATCGTAGCAGAGATATCCGCTCCAGTCAGCGCCGATGGTTTGCGCCAGCGTCACGGCCGATGGCGAATAGTTGGTGTAGACGATCTGGAGGTCGGACCGGAGACTACGGAACGCCGCGACCACCGCCCAGGCCTGCAATCCTTCGCCCACGGAAGGCGCGTGGAACCAGGCCAGGGGGCGGCTGGGATCGCGGTGAGCCCGCGCCCATTGCTCGATCGTCGCCGGCGACTCGAGCCGGGCGCGATGAGCCTCGCGCTGCCGCTCGTCGCGAAGGATTGCCGGTACCAGCGGAACGGCGACACTGGCTACAGCGCGATACAGCGCCGATGTCCGTTGCATGCGCGGAACATAGTGCGCCGCCGGAATGGCGGCGACGGCTACCTTTCGTCATGGCGTCCGCCTATTACCTCGAATCCCGTTCTCCGCGCTACGCGATCCTCTTCGCCGCGCCGTTGCTGGCGGCGTACGAAGTGGTTGCGTGGGCGTTGACGCCGTCGAGCGGCGCCGCGGTACGCAACGGCGCCGACGTGATGCTCAAGTCGCCCTTCGTGCACCTGCTCGGCCCGCGCGGGGCAATCGCGTTCGACGCAGTGCTCGTCGCCGTGGGCGTCGCCCTGGTCGCCCGCGACTGGCGGCGCCATCCGGGCCGGCTGCGCGGCAGGGTCTTCGCGGTGATGCTGGTCGAGTCCCTCGCGCTTGCGGTCCTGGTCGGCGTCGTTCTCCGCTATGCCACGGCCACGATGTTGCACTTCTTCTCGCTTGCGATTCCGCCGGCGCTCGGTGTTCCAACGCAGGTGATGGTCTCGCTCGGCGCGGGGATCTACGAAGAGCTGCTCTTCCGGGTGATCCTGGTCGGCGCCATGTCGTGGTGTGCCTTGCGCCTGCTGCGGATGACGCCGCGCGGTGCCACGGTGTTCGCCGTCATCACCAGCGCGGTGATTTTCTCGGCGTTCCACTACGTCGGCGTATACGGCGACACGCTGCAGCTCTCGTCGTTCGTCTTCCGGATGCTGGCGGGCATCGTCTTCAGCGTGCTGTACGTCACCCGCGGCTTCGGCATCACTGCGTGGACGCACACCATCTACGACCTGCTGGTGACGCTTGCCGGCGTCGGCTAGCGTTTCTTCGCCGGCGTCGCCGTCCTCGCGGTATAGACCGAGTCGAGAATCCGCTCGAAGATCCCCAGTGGTTGTGCTCCTTCGAGAATGCCGCCCTCGATGTAGAACGACGGGGTGCTGTGCGCTCCGGACCGCTCCGCACCGGCGGCGTCATCCGTGACGACCGCGGCCGGAATCTTCGACTGCAGGCAGCCGTCGAGTTGCGGCTGCTTGAGGCCAAGCGACTTCACCTGCGACATGAAGTAGGGCTCGGGGTTGGCGAGACTCTCCCAGTCGGCCTGGTGGTCGTAGAGCATGTCGTGCGTCTGCCAGAACTTCCCCTGCCGCGCCGCGCAGATCGCGAACTCGGCTGCAGCGGTGGCATTGGGATGCAGCGACGGAATCGGGAAGTTGATGAAGACCCAACGTACCTTGCCGGTCCTGATGTACTTGTCCCTGAGCGTCGGGAAGGTCTGCTCCGCGAAATTCCGGCAGTAGGGGCACTGGAAGTCTGCCATTTCGTACACGGTGACCGGCGCGGTTCTTGATCCCATGCTTCGCGACGCCAGGGTTGTATCCTGCGCGGCGAGGTGCGCCGTGGTCGCAGCGAGGAGACAGAACGCCGATGCACCGACACGTTGCATGCTCGAAACGGGACCGCCGATACCCATGACGACCTCGAGGAGTATTTTTGTTGCGCCCGCGAACACCCGCGGCGCCACGGAACCCCGACTGGAGAAGCGCGGAGCCTTGGCCAAAGTTACCGGCGCGGTCGTGGTGCTCCAACTGCTTGCGGTGGTGGCGGTTGGCGCCCAGCAGAACGGCGTGACCAAACTCTTTCCGGCCCAGCCCACCGGCTACGTGAACGATGTCGCTCACCTGCTCGACCCGGCGACGGAGCAGAAGCTGGAGGCCCGGCTTCAGCACCTCAAGGACGTGACCGGTGCCGAGGTGGCGGTGGTGACGCTGCCGACAATCGGTGACTACGACCCGGCCGACGTGGCGCTTGCCATCGGGCGAACCTGGAAGGTCGGCGCCAACACGGCGATCGGCAACGCGACCCGCAACGCGGCGAGCGTGATCCTGCTCGTGCCGCACACCGCCGACCACAAGGGCTCGATCTGGATCAACGCTGGGCAGGGGCTGGAAGGGAGCATCACCGACGCCTACGCCGGCGAGATCCGCGACGCGATGACGCCGGCGCTCCAGGCCGGTAATTACGGCGCCGCCCTTGACCTCGCGACGAGTATGGAGGTCGATCGGATCGCGCGCGATCTCGGTGTGCACGACAGCGTGCTCACCATGGCTCAGCCGCCGCCCCGGACTCCCGTGCCCGCCGCCGTTTTCAAGCTGCTGGTGTATGGTCTCTTCTTCGGGATCTGGTTTCTGGCGATTGCGGCGCGCAGTCGGCGTGGAGGCCGCGGAGGGATCGGGGCTGGATGGATCATCCCCTACATGATCGGCCGGTCGTTCGGCGGCGGCCGCGGTGGGTTCGGTGGCGGCTGGGGTGGCGGCTGGGGTGGCGGCGGTGGAGGGGGCGGGTTCGGCGGTTTCGGCGGTGGAGGCGGGTTCAGCGGCGGTGGCGCCGGAGGGAGCTTCTGATGGATCGCAAACAGCTCGATCAAGCGCTCGGCGACTTCAGCGCGCGGGTCGGCGCGATCGCGGAACTCAACCCGTGCACCGTGCTCTACGGCTCGGCAGCACGAGGCGACTGGGTTCCCGGCCGTTCCGACGTCAACATGCTTCTCCTGGTCGATGATACGTCACCCGCGGCGCTGCGGAAGCTGACGCCGGCCGTGACCGAATGGCACGCCAAGGGGTTCTCGCCGCCGTTGATCGTGGGCCGCGCCGAGTGGGATCGCTCGGCCGACGTCTTCCCGATCGAGATCACCGACATGAAGCTGGCGCACAAGGTGTTGTGCGGCAGCGATCCCGTGGCGGCGATGCAGGTCGACGCCGGCGACCTCCGCGAGGCGGTCGAGCGCGAGCTGCGAGGCAAACTGGTGCGACTCCGCCAGGCCTATGTCCGCTTCGGCGATGCCGGGATGATCCTCGGCGGATTCGCGTTGTCATCCATCGCAACCTATTTCGCACTGTTGCGGTGCATTGCGGTGCTGTACGGGCGAGCGCCCGGCCACAAACCGACGGAAACGGTCGCCGCGCTGGCGTCGGAGTTGGGCTCCGAGTCCGCCGCTGCGGTCGAAATCGCCTCGCACCGCGCCCTGCGCGAGTGGAACTGCCCGCCCGAGACATTCGTGCGGTACATCGAGCTGGTCCGGGTCACGGTCAATCTGGTTGACACCTTCCAACACGGAGCTAACTGATGCGTCGTCACCGATTCGCGCCTTATCTGTTGGTCGGGCTGGCGCTCGCCACGAGCGGCTGCGGGTACAACCGGCTGCAGCGGCTCGACGAGCAGATCAACCAGGCCCAGAGCCAGATCAAGGTGCAGTTGCAGCAGCGCAACGACCTGATCCCCAACCTGGTCAGCACGGTGAAGGGAATCACCAGGCAGGAAGACACCGTCTTCATCTCGATCGCCAATGCCCGGGCGAAGATGAGCGGCGCGCTGCAGGCGAACAATCTGCAGCAGATGGGCGCGGCGAGTGCCGCGACGACGTCGGCGTTGGGACGCCTGCTGGCGATCTCGGAGAACTATCCGACGTTGCAGAGCAGCCAGAACTTCCGGACGCTGCAGGACCAGCTTGAGGGAATGGAGCACCGGATTGCCACCGCGCGCACCGATTACAACACCGCGGTGCAGCAGTTCAACTCGGCGATCCGCCAGTTCCCGACCAACCTGACGGCGAAGATGTTCGGGCTTGCCAAGCCGCGAGAGTATTTCAATCTCACGACGCCGGGTGCGGCGAATGTGCCGACGGTGGATTTCCACTGAGAGCGAGGAGAGCGAGGAGAGCAGGGAGAGCAAGGAGAGCACGGAGAGCGAGGGCGGCTTGGGGGCCGCCCTTCGCGCATCTGTGCGTGTCGTGTCACCCCTCTACTCGACCCGCCGCCGCGCTCCACACCGCCAGCGCCGCATCGAGCTCGGCGCGGATCCGGCCCCGCTCCGCCGTGAGCTGGCGCGATTCGGTGACCCCCTCTGACGTCTGGTAGACCGCCGGATCCGCGAGCCGCGCTTCGACCGTCGCCAGTTCTTCCTCCAGCGCAGTGACGCGTGCTTCGGCCTCGGCGGCGTCCCGTTCGAGCCGGCGGCGATCCCGTTCCGGCTTCGCCGCCGCGTTGCGCTTTGTCGAACGCTGCGTCGCCGCCTGGCGCTCGGCCGGCCGTGCGCGGTCAGCCCCCGCCTTCCGGCGCGCGGCGCGATTCGCCTCCCAGTCGGCGAAGCCGCCGGGGTAATCGTGAAGCCTGCCGTTTTCGATCGCCCAGATCCTCGTGCAGAGCGTTTCGAGCAGCGTGCGGTCGTGCGAGACAAGGAGCACGGTACCATCGTAGGCGGTGACGGCATCCTCCAATGCTTCGATCGATTCGACATCGAGATGATTGGTGGGTTCATCGAAGACCAGCAGATTGGCGTGCTCCAGCATCATCAGCGCCAGCGCCACCCGCGCCCGTTCGCCGCCGGAGAGCGTCTCCGCCTTGCGCAGTACCTCGTCGCCGCTGAAGCCGAACCGGCCGAGATGACCCTGGATCTGGCCACGGGTCCACATCCCGCGCCGGTGCGCGATCAGGTCGTAGATCGTTTCGGCGGGGTCGACATTCGAAAGATCCTGTCGGTAGAAGGCCACCTCCGCCGACGGCATCACTCGGACGTGGCCGCTCGCCGGCGGCAATTCGCCGAGAACGGTGTGCAGCAACGTCGACTTGCCGGCGCCGTTGGGGCCGATGAGGCCCACAACGTCGCCGCGGCGAAGCACGCCGCTCCACGGTGCAACAAGCTGTCGCCCGCCGATCGCAACCGCGAGCTTGTCGGCGACGAGGAGTTGATCGCCGCCGCGAGACGCCGCTTCGAAGGCGACCGCCATCGTTCCCTCCTCGCCCGGCGGCGGCGTGAGGCGCTCGACCCGCTCCAGTCGCCGGCGCCTGCCTTTCGCCTGCGACGAGTTGACGCCGGCAATGTTGCGGCGGATGAAGTCCTCCTCTACGGCGAGCCGCGCGTCCTGCTTCCGTACCGCGCGCTCCAGCGCCAGGCGCCGCTCGGCGCGCAGCCGGACGAAGGCGTGCCAGCCGCCATCGTACGCCACCGCCGTCCCGCCCTCGAGGTGGAGGATGTGGTCGGTGACTGCTTCGAGAAACGACCGGTCGTGCGAGATCAGCAGCACCGTCTCGCTCGATTCCCGGAGATAATCCTGCAGCCAGCGCGTGGTGTCGAGATCGAGGTGATTGGTCGGCTCGTCGAGGATCAACAGATCTGCGGGCGCGACCAGTTGCGCGGCGAGGGAGAGACGTCCGCGCTCGCCGCCGGAGAGCGCCTCGACGGAACGTGTGCGCGACCCTTCCGGATCGAAGCCCAGGCCGGAGAGTACCGCGTCGACCCGGGCGGAGGCAGCGTACCCGCCGGCGTGCTCGAAGCGTTCGAGGTCGTGAGCGTAGCGGTCGAGCATCGCCGGGGTCACCGCGTCACCGGCGGCACTCATCGCGTGGAGTTGGTCCTGCAGATCATGCTCCAGCGCGAAGAGGTCGGCGAAGCCGCGCGCCGCGGCGGCCCAGACGGTCGGCGCGTCGCCGAAGTCGCGGTACTGATCCATCACGGCGATCCGCAAGCCGGCGGCACGGGCGACGCTGCCGGCGTCGGCGAGGCGGGTTCCCTGGACCACGTCCATGAGTGTCGTCTTGCCGCTGCCATTGCGGCCGACGACACCCCAGCGCTCTCCCTCGCCGACCGTGAAGGTCACGCCCTGGAAGAGCACCGTGGCTCCGAACCGGACTTCGACGCCGCCCACCGACAGAATCGTCACACCGCCTCCGTGGGGGCGATGATAACACCGTCGGTCGCGTGGGCGGTGATGTGAACGTCTAGCGGCGGCGGAGGTTCGTCATCCCCGGCACCAGCATCGGGACTCGCCTCGCGTACGCATCGTACGCCTCGGCGCCAAGCTCCTGGCGCAGGAACGATTCTTCCAGTCGCGCCTTGACCACCCACCCGATCGTCATCACCAGCACACCGAGCCAGGCCATGCCCGTGCCACGTAATGCCGCGGTCGCAATCGTGCCGAGAATGATTCCGGTGTAGATCGGGTGGCGCACCGTCCCGTATGGACCGGTATCAACGATGTGATGGTCGGCCTTACGGGTGACACTGCTCGACCAGAGCCGGCCGAGGTGCATCCGCGCCCACCAGGTGAAGGCGAGACCGGCGACGAGGACGGCCACGAGAATCCACCCCGCCACCGGCGATGTCGTCCATAGCGGCATTGGCCGCTGGTGGTTGCGTACCACGACGCCGAAGAGCAATACCGCGCCGACGGCGACGAGAATTCGATAGACGATTTCCTGTCTCGTCGGCGGGCGCTTCGCGGCGGGAGCGCGCCAGAATGCCGCCCCGAGCCAGGAAATCAGCCAGAGGAGCCAGAGAGCATTGGCGGTGTGGTCGGGTGTCAGGAGGAGAAGTGAGACGCGAGAAGTGAGAAGCCGTGCGGAGACTATGGACGGGCCAGTTTGCCGGCTACGCCCCGCCCACCCGCCGCGAGAACACATTGGCGTCGAGCCAGCGCATGAGACCGGTGGTGACGGCTATCTCGTCCTGGTCGGCGACCTGCGGCATCGCCGGCCAGCGCTTCCCCGCGCACATCAGGAACCACGTGGCCGGCATGGCGTCGGCACCGGTGCGGGCATCGGCCTGGCGTGCTTCGTACGAGACGAAGTGGAACTCCCGGCCGCGATGATGGACGTGCTGCTGATTGGTTTTGTAGCTCGACATGGTGCGCCTCGTGCGGGCGGCGGGCGGATCGCCATCTCCCAACGGCTGGGGGCGCGTCCGGGCCAACTGCCTGTAATCTAGCCGGGCGGCCCCCGATCCGTCGGGCGACGCGCTACACCGGCTTGAGC
>JBOHRZ010000147.1:0-7237 GCA_050732975.1 Gemmatimonadales bacterium | reverse complement strand
AATAGAAATTCATCGGCCCCGCACTGTCATAAAACTTCCGGTCGGCGATGCTCGCTTTCTGGTTCCAGTGCATCGCGTCGCGGTAATCCCCGCATTGAATGTCGATATGGGTCGGCATGTGCACCAGGTGTCCCATGTCCGGGCACAGATCGCGCAGCCGGTCGCCGGTTACCAGCGCAGCTTCCGGATACGGCGACATCTCCATCAGGTGCACGTGCAGGTGCAGCAGGCCCGGGTGGCTCATCGCGCCGGGCAGATCGCGGAAGGCGGATTCCAGCACCTCGCGCGCTTCAACCGTGCCGGCGCCGCGCGCGGGCTCGCCGGTACGCAGGTCCCACATGCGCCACGGCGTGCAGTTAAGGATGGCTTCCACGAAAATGCAGCGCAGATCGAGATCGTCCGGATGCGCCCGATGCACGATCCGCATCGCGTCGGCAAACGCCTCGTTCCACGAACCCTGATCCTCGATCGGATCGCGCTGCGGGTAACGGGCGGGCAACGCCTCGATCAGCGCGCGTTCCGGCGCGGTGCCGCCGGCGGCCAGCGCCCGCGCCGCGCCGGCTACCACCGCCAGTGGCGGCGGAACCAGTCGCGCGGTGCCGCTTACTGTGCCGTCCGGTTGCGCCATGGTCCGAACACCGCGTGAGCCACGCGCCACGCGCCGTCGCGACGTGCGAACGTGAGCCAATCCGATGCTTCGAAGTCCTCGGTGCCTTCCTGCCCGCGTGCCATGACCACAATACGATCGGTCGCGACATCGCTGTCAGCATGCACCTCGGTGCGCACCACTCGAACACCCCCATCCTCGTTGCGGCGCTCGTCCACCATCACCATGGTGACGAGCGGCACCAGCACCGGCTGCGCGCCGGTTCCCGCTACCAGGGCCGTTGCGGCGGGGAGCGCAGCCCGGGCCAGTTCGGCCGTGTCGCGATGCGCCAGGGCGTGATAAAACAGCGTCGTCGCGGCCTGGAGCGCCGCCTCCTCGCGGCGCGAACTCCCCGGCGTCAGGTCCTGGAAACGGCACGAGAGCGCCGCCACACCGCAGAGGAGTGCGAGTGACAGGCCGATGTTTCTGGAAATCACCGCTGGAAGGTGGCGCGACTTCGCCTCGATGCAAGTGCCGGGAGCGGCCCGCCGGGCTCCGGGCTCCGGGCTCCAGGCTCCTTCAGGCCAGCTCGGCGATCCGCGCGAGTAGCTCTGCATTCTCGCGGCGCTGGCCGTTTTCCCGCTCCTGCCATGCCCAGCGCACCACCCCCGACCGGTCGATCAGCACGTAGGCCCGATTGGAATAGAACTTGGCCTCGTTCAGCACCCCGTATGCCCGGGAGACCTCGCGCCGGAAGTCACTGACCAGGTCAAACGGCAGCTTCCATTTGGCGCGGAATTCTTTCAGCGTTGCCGTCGAGTCAACGCTGATCGGGAGCACCAGGGTGTCGCGGCTCTCGAACTGGATGATGTCGTCGCTGAAGGCCGACATTTCCCGGGTGCAGGTGCTGGTGAACGCCAGCGGGAAGAACGCCAGCAGCACGTTCTTGCTGCCGCGGAAACCGGCCAGCGACACGTCGGCGTCGGAGGTCGAGCGAAGCGTGAAGTCGGGCGCCGTCTCGCCGACCGCCGGCAGTGTGCCGGAGACGGAAACGCCGGTCACTTCGCGCTGAACCGGCGGCCGACCGCCGTCCAGTTCACCACATTCCACCAGGCTGTGACGTAGTCCGGGCGGCGATTCTGGTACTTGAGATAGTACGCATGCTCCCAGACGTCGCAGCCGAGGATCGGGAACTTCCCGTCCATCACCGGCGAGTCCTGGTTCGCCGTGCTCTCGATGGCCAGCTTGCCATCCTTGCCCCGCACCAGCCAGGCCCAGCCACTGCCGAACCGGGCACCGCAGGCCTTGGCGAACTGTTCCTTGAAGGCATCGAACGACCCGAACGACGACGCGATCGCGGCGGCGAGATCGCCCTCCGGCTGCCTTGCGCCGCCGGGCGCCATCCACTCCCAGAACAGGGAGTGATTGAAGTGGCCGCCGCCGTTGTTCCGCACGGCCGTGCGCTTCGCCTCGGGCACCTTGTTCAGATCCGCGAGCAATTTCTCGATCGGCAGCGCCTGGAGCGCTGACTCGCCCTCGAGCGCCGCGTTGAGGTTCTTGACGTAGGCGCCGTGATGCTTGTCGTGGTGGATCCGCATGGTCTGTTCGTCAATATGCGGTTCCAGGGCGGCGTAATCGTAGGGAAGTGGCGGCAGTGTGAAAGCCATGATGCTCTCCTTGCATGATGATACAGCATTCCAAAGATGGGGCAGCGCTCAGATCGGAGCAATTACGCGGTCGGCGTACTGCGCCGCCGCCGCCACGCCCAATCCAAGAACCACCGTCACAAGCACTTCGTCGCGGAGCGTCGCGCTCAACACCATCGCGGTCGCCGCGCCGGCGACGACCGTCCAGATGCGTGGCCAGCGGGCTACCCGTGACCCGATGGGAACCAACGCGACCACTACGGCGCCCGTGACGGCGAGCGCTCCGGGACGTGTGGCGCCGAGTACCACCAGTGCGCCTGCCGCAGCGTCCCATCGCCGCCGGAATGCCGCTACCAACGCGACGGCCGCCACGACTGGCGTGACAATCGGCTGCCACGCGGGCATTCCCTCAGGCATCGACCTGACTGCCACAGCAAGGACGACGGCAAGCGCCGGAAGCTGCACCGTCACGCGACCGAAATGGTCGAGCGGCCATGGAACGGCGAGCGACAGTGCCCACCCGATCGCCATCGCGGCAAGAAGCTGCTGGCCCGCGACCGGGATCGGCGCATCGCGGGCCAGCGCTGCCGCCGTCGCCAGCGGAGATCCGGCAACCGTCAGTGCCAGCCAGTTCCAGGCGACGAGAGCCACGGTGGCGATCACCGGCAGCACCGGTACGCTGGCCAGACCGCGCCGATCGGCTGACCACCAGCCGAACCACGCCGCGATGAGCAGCGCCAGTGAGGCGAGCACCATCGGACCCGCTACCGCGAGGACAATGGCGAGTGCGGCGGCAACCCATGCCGACCGTGGCAGCGGATGCCGCGGCTCCGGGGTCCGGGCTCCGGGCTCCGGGGTGTCGGACCACGCAGTCCGGCGCGGCCGGGGAAGCGCCATCGAAATCAGCCAGGGAAGCGCGCCGAATCCGGCACCGACCAGCACCCCGACTGCAGCGTGCGGCAAGGCGACAAATCCCAGCGCGATGGCGAGCGGCAGCACCGGGAGCCAGCCGCGCCAGTCGCGCAAAGGCGGCAGCAGACAGCCCCCCGTGATGATCGCCCCCGAGGTGATACCGACGAACCAGGCGTCGCTCGGCGACTGCCCGGATAGCAGGCGCAAGTCGCCGAGCCCGAGCGTGCCTGCTCCCTGGACGAATGCCGCCATGCCGATGCCGGCGAGAATCAGCCGGCTCTCAACCGCGCCCGGCCGCGAGGAAGGCGACAGAAACGGCACCATCGCCAGGAACCCGGCGAGCCAGAGGAGAGTGTGCGGCACGACCCGAATCTCGCCGCGCCGGTCGATCGACACCACCGCGATTGCGAAGTATCGAGTTCACGGCCGATACTCGATCTCTGAGGCATCCAGATGTCACTCTCGCTGCGTTTCGCGCTGATAGCGCCGGGCCGGGCCGTTGTCGCCCTCGAGGCGGACGATCTCCGCGTCGCCATGCAGGCGACCGACGCCACCGATGCGCTTGGCGATCTCGCGCGCGCCATTGCCACGTTGATGGAAGGCGCAATACATGCGTCGGTCGTCCTCGAGGACGCGCCGGGCGTGCACGAGTGGACCTTCGAACGGCGCGACACCAACGTGCACCTGCGGATTCATAGTTGGGCCGATCGGAGTTCGGGAAGCGCCGACATGGTGCTCTCCCAGGAGCGGACCGTGGCGATCGCCTGCCCGATCGCCGCCTTCGCCCGGGAGCTCGTTCTGGTACTCGATGTACTCTGGGTCGGCCACGGACCCGACGGATGGGACCGCCTCTCGCCCAAACACGTCTACCCCAGGGCCGAACGGCGGCGACTCCGGCAACTGCTCTCGGTGACCGCGCGCCGCCACACCGAAACGCGACCGGCGTAGCTCACAAGCTCACTGCGGCGGCGAACCGCCCGGCGTGAGTCCCGGCACTCCCGAGTCGGGGCGGGTCACCGCGGCAAGCGAATCCTTGGCGTGCTGGATCCGCCACTTGGGCACAGCATCCTTGAGCACCGAGAGCACGACCATCGAATCCACGGTGATCGTGGCGCGGTTGCGCAACACCTCAGCGAGGGCGCCGGGCAACGGCATGTGCCGGCGCTGGTTGGCGATCACCGAATCCATATAGATATCCGCTGCCTCTCCGGGTGTCTTGCTCGGCGCCAGACCGCCGAGCTGCTGCCGGATCAGCCCCATGGCGTTGCGATACTCCGGCACCAGCGCCTTGCGGGCCTCGACCGTGGGCATCGGTGCGCTGGAGATCGCTTGCAGCACCACCTCCCGCCGCGCGATGTCGTTGATCAGCGCCGTAATCGCCGAGTCCGATGCGTTGGCAAGCTGGGCGCGCTGATCGGGCGAGATCGCCAGCACCGCGCTGCGCACCGTCGCGGGTGTGAGCTTGCCACCCTGCCAGGTTGCGAACGGCGCCGAATCGCGGGTGATCACCGGCTCGGTCGCGAGGACCCGCATTCTCGGCCGGGCGTCGGCGGCAATCACGATGTGACGGGCTCGGGCAACGGAGTCAACGAAGATCGAATCCGAGCGTCCCGCCAGGAGCGGCCCGAGCCAGGCCTTGAGAAACGGTTTCGCTTCGGCGCGCGATGCGCGCCGGAAGAAGCGGATGTCCGGCGGCGTCAGGATCAGCGGCGAAATGTCGCCGGGCCGCAGGGTCCAGATCTGCTGCACATTGCGTGGCAGCTTGTCGACCTGGGGCCGGGAGATCGCCGGCAGGAATCCGTTCTGCGCCCGCGTCGCCGAGTCCTGCGACGCTTCCTTGACGAGGCCGCTGAAATCGGCGCCGTCCTGCGCGCGCTTCAACAGCGCACGGGCCCGGTTCCCGAGACCAACCTGCGTCGCCGAATCGGCGTTGGGCGGGATGCGCAGTACGATCTGCTGGAACACCCGCACGTTGTCGATGTCGGCGAGCGAATCCGCCTCCTGATCCGTGACCGCCGGCAACTTCTTGTTGCGGGCCACGAGGAATTGCAATGTCGTCCCGCGCGCGGCATCGGCGACAATCACCCGGTCAATCAGCGCTGAATCGTCGAGCATTCCCTGATGCCGCAACGCGTCGACCAGCAACGTGGTGTTGATCCAGGTGCTCACCAGCGTGTTAGCGACCGACCGGTCGGGGGCCGACTGCCATTTGAGCATCCACCCTTCCAGCGTCGCGCCGGTGAGCGGCTGGCCGTTCACGTCGGCGACGGTCGCCGCGCGCGCCTTGTCGATCGGAACCGCGCCGCCGCTGCATCCAGTGGCCAGTGTCAGTCCGCCGAGCAACGCGGCGACAGTCCGTGAATCGAGCCGGGAAACGAATCGGCGCATATCGGTCCAAGGGTCGAAGGTGAGTGGGCGAACGGGCGCGGCATCGCGCCTCAGTCGGAAATGTGGACAGGAAGGCGGGGATTCGCCACCGGCGCCCGCATCAGCCCTGCCGGCGCGGTCGCCATCCGGAGCCGCCACCATATATTGGCGGCACCGTCGCCGGCGGGATCCACGGCGCGGGCGAGGCCATTGAACCCGGAATCCAAATGCGTCCTGCCCCAGTTTTCGCCCTGATTGCCGTCGGCTCCGGAACCGCGAACCGGTACCATCCTCCTCAACCCGTCGTGGTGTTCGCCGCGGCATCGCTCGCCGAGCCGTTCCGCGAACTCGCCGATTCGTTGCGACGCGGCGCGGCGCCGCTGGAGATCACCTTCAATTTTGCCGGATCGCAGACGCTGGCGCTTCAACTGCAAGAGGGTGCGGCGGCAGACGTCTTCGCATCGGCCGATCAGCGCTGGATGCGCACCGTCGCGCGTGAAGGTCTCGTCATCGGCACGCCGGGATTGTTCGCCCGTAACCGGCTCGCCGTGATCGTCCCGGCCGCCAATCCGGGACACGTCGCCAGCCTTCGCGACCTCGCCCGCCGCGGCGTTAAGCTCGATCTCGCCGCCGATGCCGTGCCGGCCGGTCACTACAGCCGGCAGGCGCTCGCTCGACTCGCCGGGCGCGCCGGCTTGCCCGCTGACTACGCGAGTGCAGTCATGGCCAATATCGTGTCCAACGAGGAAAATGTCGAAGCGGTCGCGGCCAAGGTGTCACTGGGTGAAGCCGACGCCGGCATCGTGTATCGGTCCGACGCGATCCGTCTGGGCACCCGGGTGCGGGTAATCGACATCCCCGGCTCCGCCAACGTCGTTGCCGAGTATCCCGTCGCGATGCTGCGCGATGCGGCCCATGCGGCGGCTGGACAGGTGTTCATCGAGGCGCTGATGAGCCCGATGGGACAGCGGATCCTCGCGGCGCACGGTTTCGACCAGGTGATCGACCTCCAGTGAGCCGTCCGCCGGCCTGGCGCGACGTGCTGCTCCGTGTCGCGGTTGCGGTCGCGATCGCGATCCTGCTCGCCGTCCTCGTCCTGCCGCTGATTGCGCTGGTCGCACGCCTCTCACCGAGGGAACTCGTCCGCCATCTTGGCGACCACGACGTCGTCGCGGCGTTGCGGTTAAGTATCGAGTCGACCGTGATCGCCACCGCCACCGTGATCGTCCTCGGACTGCCGACGGCGTGGTTCCTTTCCAGCGTCGAGTTCCGCGGCAAGGCGGCGGTGCGCGCGCTGATCGAGCTGCCTTTGGTGCTCCCACCGACCGTGGCGGGGCTCGGGCTGCTGCTCGCGTTCGGCCGCGCCGGGCTCGCCGGCAAGGTGCTGCACGCCGCGGGAATCTCCCTCCCGTTCACCACGCTCGCCGTCATCGTCGCCCAGGTCTTCGTCGCGACGCCGTTCTTCATCTCGGCGGCGACCGCGGGACTCGGCGCGGTCGATCGGGGTTACCTCGACGCCGCCGCGACGTTGCGGGCGACGCCGGCGTATCGCTTTGCTCACGTAATGCTGCCGCTGGCGCTGCCGTCGATCGTCGCCGGCGCGATCATGTCGTGGGCTCGGGCGCTGGGCGAGTTCGGCGCCACCATCACCTTCGCCGGCAATCTTGCCGGGCGTACCGAGACCATGCCGCTCGCGGTATATACCGCGATGCAGACTGATCTCGAC
>JBOHRZ010000146.1:0-7300 GCA_050732975.1 Gemmatimonadales bacterium | reverse complement strand
GTCCGGAAGTGCTGTTCGGCCAGGATCGTGGTCTGCACCAGCACCGCGACCTGCTTGCCTCCCTGCACCGCCTTGAACGCCGCCCGGACCGCCACTTCGGTCTTGCCGTATCCGACATCGCCGACCAGCAGCCGGTCCATCGGGATCGGGCGCTCCATGTCACGCTTGATATCGTCGGTCGCCGTGCGCTGATCGGGCGTGTCCTCGTAGAGGAACGACGACTCCAGCTCGCGCTGCCAGCGGGTGTCGGGGGGAAACGGGTATCCAGCCACCGTTTTGCGGCGGGCGTAGAGGTCGAGCAGCTCGGCGGCCATGGCCTGGATCGCGCGCCGGGCCTTCTCGCGGACCTTCTTCCAGTGGGTACCGCCGATGCGATGCAAACGCGGCGGCGGACGCTCGGCGTCACTGTCGGCCGTGCGGTAGCGTTCCAGTTGGTCGAGCCGGTAAAGCGGAACGTTGAGACGGTCGCCGCCCTCGTACTCCAGCACCGCCACCTCGATGACGCCGCCTTCGACGGTGATCGCGGCAATGCCGCGGAAGATGCCGATGCCGTGTTCGAGGTGCACAACGTAGTCGCCGATCGCCAGCGCACCGGTCACGCCCGTCGGTGCAGCCTGGCGGTAGCGCCGAGTGCGGCGCAGCCGCCGCGCGCGCCGGAAGATCTCGTGGTCGGTGAGTACCCGCAGCGTCGGCATCACGAACCCGCCATCGAGCGCGCCGACCAGAAGGGTGGTCCCGGCCGGGCGGTATCCGTTGACCTCCAGGAGTTCGTCGAGACGTTCGCGCTGGCCTTCGTTGTCGCAGAGGATCAAGGTCGGCTGCGCGGCGCCGAGCAGCGAGCGAAGCCGCTGCAGATCTCGATCGATCCGCTCCGGCGGAAAGAAGCCGAGCTGCAGGTCGCACGTCTCATCGCGGAGCACGAAGCGCGCGAATCCGCCCAATCGCGTACGCCAGTCGTCCGGCGCCACGAAGAGGTCGTCGCGCCTGGGCACATCCTCGCCGAGCCGGCGTGCGACCTCGAGATGATGCTCGGCTTCGCGCCAGGCGCGCTCGACCTCTTCCTGATCCGGATGGGTGCGCTCTTCGAGAACCAGCGCGTCGCCCGGGAGCAACTCCAGCAGCGAGCGGCGTTCGATGGCGCCGCTGCGGTCGAGCGATTCCGCGGCGCTGCGGATCGGCAGCATCGTCACGTCGGGAAGGTCGGCGCCGCTCCGCTGGGTGGTGAGATCGAAGGCGCGGATCGACGAGATGACGTCGCCCCACCATTCCAGCCGGGCCGGTTGCGCCATACCGAACCCGTACACGTCGATGATCCCACCGCGAACCGAGTATTCGGCCACCTCCGACACCGTGGGCACCCGCGAATAGCCCATCGCCTCAAGGCGGGCAGCGACATCCCGCGGCGGGTGTTCGCCGCCGGTGGCGAGCCTGAGTCGCAGCGACTCCAGCGACGCCGGAACCGCGCTCCGTTCGGCGGTGGCGCGCGCCGTGGTAACCAGCACTCGCAACCGGCCGCGGAGCAGCGCCTCCAGGGTTTCGACCCGTTCGCCGGCGATCTCGAAATGGGGTTCGTCTTCGCCCAGCGCTTCGCGCTGCGGGTACAGCGCCACGTCCCGGGCGCCAAGGTTCTGCAGATCGGTGAGCCAGCGCTCGGCGTCGGGTGGACTCGGCGCGACCACCACGATGAGGCGGCCGTCGCGATGGCGCTGTGCCAGCCAGGTGCCGAGGACTGCGCCGCTCGAGCCGGGGAGGCCGCCGAGGCGGACGGTGATACCACGCGCAGGAATCCGTTCCGCCAGCGCACGAATGGTGGCACAGCGGTCGAAGGCGTCGAGTATCGGGTCCAGCGTCACAGCAGTTGCATGACCGTCACGATCAATGCCGCTTCGCGTCGATGACGATCATCGGAGCTCGGCGGCGAGTGCGGCACAAAAGTAGACGCGCCGGCGACTCAGCCAAAGCGGACTGACGTGAAGTGCATCGCGCCGTCAACAGGATGCCACGTGCTGCGGACTCAGGTACGGCGCCGCCCGCGCCCGGCGACGAAGGTTTCGGCGACGGCACAAAGCACCGCCAGCACCAGCAGCGGCCCGCGGGCGTCGCTCTGCGCGACGAAGGCGAAGGCCAGCCGCGGGCCGGCGGCGAGATCGGCGACCGTGGCGCCTGGCCACAGGGCGCGCACCACAGCGTCGGACGCGCGCGCCAGATCCGATGCTCGCGGATCGATCCCGGCCGAAATGGTGCCGATGGTGTCGACGCCGGCGAGCACATAGTCGATGCCCACGGCGCGCGGCGTCCACATGGAGCCGCCCTCGACCGGCATCGGCAGTCCGTTCTGCGCGACGGCGGTGGCCCGTTCCGGAAGCCGGACCGGTGTGCCGACGATCGCGTCGGCGTTCCGCAGCTCGCCGCGGGCGATACTGGTCAGCACGGCGTCGAGGAACGGCACGAACGATGCCGATAACGGCAGGCCGGTCCACGCCGGATCGAATCGCGAACCCACCAGAATCACGCGCCCGGCGCTGACCAGCCACGGGCTTCCGCCGACCGTCGCGAGCACCTCCCCGCCACCGCCGGTGTGGTCGAGCGTGTAGCGCCGCGACACAGTTTCGCGCGCAGGGATCAGCGGCCCGCTGTCGAACCGTTCCCCCGCGACGACCAGCGAGCCGAAGCGCCAGGTCACGCCGGCCGCAGCGAGCGCCCGGTTGAGCGCCCCGATGCGGGCCGGGTCATCCGGCGGCACGACGATGCTGGTCGCGGGGCCGAGGTCGCCAAGCCGGATCGCCGGCCCGCGGCGGATCCTGCCGCTCGATTCAAGTACCCCGGCCGCCGCGTCGACGAAACGATCGGTGGAATCCCAGGACACCTCGGCCGGCGGGGCGACGCGCACGGCGACGGAGCGGGTATCGTCGAGCCGCAGTTCGTCGGGCGGCAGGGCCGCGGTGGCTGTGATCCAGCCCGGCGGTTGGGGGCCGATGCGCTGCACCGACGGGACGCCCGGAGCGACCAGTACGTCGCGCAGGGTACGGCCGCCGATCGACAGTGTGACCGGCGTCGGCACTGTATCACTCGATGATATAGCGACGATCAGCCGGCCCCCGTCCGGACTCCACGGCTGGGCACTGGCGGTGAGTATCGTCACGGCGCGATTGGCGGGCATCCGGGCCGTTGGCCGCAGCACGAGGATATCGCCGGCGCCGCCCGCCGCGCCGACCGCCGCGCGCTGGAGCGGGGTGATCACCACCACCTGTCCGGACCGCTTGGAGGACCGGATCAGATCGCGGCCGGCGCCGATCGCGGCGCCGAGATCGAGCAATGCCGGTGCGGAACCGAGTCGGACCAGCCGCTCGCGCAACGCCGCCGCCGTACCGCCCCGTGCCACGCCGTCCGCGGCGATCAGCCAGAGCCGGTCGGTCGGCGTGGCACGGCGAAGCACCTGGTCGGCGGCGCGCTTCAACTGGTCGAGCAGCGGTTCGCCGTCAACCACCGCACCGCTGGCGACGCCGTTATCGACGATCACCGCCATCGCGCTGGCCGGATGCGGCCCGATGCTTCGCTGGCGAACCGTCATGCCGGCGGCGGCGAAGACCAGCGCCAGGATCAGCACGATCCGGAGCGCGAGCAGCAGCCAGTTGCGCAGCTTGAGCCGCCGCTGTTGCTGCCGGGTAGCATCCTCGAGATAGCGCACCGCCGGAAAGACCACTTCGGGTGCGTCGTGACGCCGCACCAGATGCAACAGCAATGGCACCGCTGCCGCCATCAGGCCGACAAGGGCCCAGGGGAAGGCAAAGCCAATCACGCCTGCAGCGCTCGCGCGAGCGCGGTGCCGAAGGGCACATCGGTCGGCAGCAACCGGTAACGGATTCCCGACGCACGGCACGCCTCGCCCCAGCGGCGCACCACGCCACGCACCGTAACGCGGTAGGCATCGGCCCATTCGCTGGGCGCCAGGGTGACGGTCGCGTCGGACTCGGGATCACGGAAACGGGTCTCATCACCGCGCCGGAGTTCGAGCTCGGCGGGATCGGCGATGTGCAGCACCATCACCTGGTGCCCGCGGTGCCGCAGGAAGCGCAGCGCCTTGATGGCAATGTCGCGATCGAGCAGCAGATCGGAGATGAACACCACCAGCCCGCGGCGACGAAGCGCGGCAATGACCTGGCGGAGCGCCGGTTCGGCGGCGGTACCGGCGCCGGCGCGGGCCGTGACCAGGTCGGCCGCGATCCGGGTCCATTGGCCTTTGCGCAATCGTGCCGGCGTGACGCGCCCCACTGCATCGGCGAAGGTCACCAGCCCGACGGCATCACGCTGGCGCAGCAATACCAGACCGAGCGCCGCGGCGAGGCGCGCGGCGTAGTCGAGCTTCGTGAGTCGTTCCGGCGCACCACTCCACCCCATCGACGCGCTGGTATCGAGCACCAGCATGGCGCGCAGGTTGGTCTCTTCCTCGAATTGCTTGACGTAGAGCCGGTCGGTGCGCGCCACCAGCTTCCAATCGATGTAGCGCGGTTCGTCGCCCGACTGATACTGGCGGTGTTCGGCGAACTCGACCGAATATCCTCGCCGCGACGACCGGTGCTGTCCGGCGAGAAACCCCTGCACGATGTCGTCGGTGGTGACCTCGAGGCCGCCCAGACGCGCCACGTCGCTCGGGTCGAGAAGGTCGGGGCGATCGGTCGCACGGCTCATCCCGTGAAGCTAGCCGGAGATCGACGCGGCAGGCGCGAGCCTAGATTACCGGATGCGCCATCTCCCGATTGCCGTCGCCGGCGTGCTGCTCGTCGCGGGCTGCGGTGGGCAGCCGCGAACCGGTCCGGCGCCATTCGCGCCGATCGCGGGTGATTCCGAGGTCCGCGTCGCGGCGTCATTGATCACGGCCGACAAGGCGTTGGCACGGGTCGGCGTTATCGCCGACGACTCGATGGCCGGCCGCAACACGCCCAGCGTTGGTCTCGAGGCGACGGCGCGCTATCTCGCCGATGCCTATCGCACGTTGGGTCTCGTGCCGCTGGGCGATAGCGGCGGATTCATCCAGCGCTATACGCTCCAACGGGTACACGCCGGCGCGGAATCATTCCTGACCGTATTCGAAGCCGGCACGCCGGTGCGGCTGCCGCTCGCCGGCGCGCTGGTGGCCGGGCCGATGACCGGAACGCCGGTCACCGGCCCGGTCAAGGTGCTGGCCGGCACGGTCACGGTGGCCGACGTGACGCCGCTCACGCTGCGCGGCACCATTGTCGTGCTGATTCAGCGACCGGACCGCACCACCGACAACCAGGCGGTGGCGCGGGCCGTCATGGCGCAAGCGCCGGCGGCGATCATCGTGGTGCAGCAGGCGGACTCGGCGACCTTCCGGGCCCGGGTCGACAGCGCGCGAACGTTCGGTAATCCGCAGCCGGTCGTCGCCGCCGTGCCGGCGTCCGGCGTGCTGACCATCACGGTGACGGACCGCTTCTTCGATTCCCTGCCCGACGCCCCGGATTTCGCCGCGATGCGCCGGGCACCGGCGCCGGTGATCATGGACGGACCGAGTACCGTGTCGATCAACATCGTGGCGAGCACCGAGATCGTCTCGACCGCGACAGCGCCCAACGTCGTGGCGATGATGCCCGGCCGCGATTCGCTGCTCCGCCGCGAATACGTCGTCTTTTCGGCGCACATGGACCATGTCGGGCGCGCCGGCGACGGCGTTGGCGGCTGCACCGCGATCGGCGCCGACAGCATCTGCAATGGCGCCGACGACGACGGTTCCGGGACCACCGGTATCCTCTCCATCGCCGAAGCGGTGGCGCGTCTCCGCGGTCGCACCCGGCGCTCGATCGTCTTCCTCAACGTGTCGGGCGAAGAGCAGGGATTGCTGGGATCGGCGTACTTCACCGCGCATCCACCGTTCGCGCTGAGCAGCGCGGTGGCCGATATCAACATGGACATGATCGGGCGCAACAGCCCCGACTCGATCGTGGTGATCGGCACGGACCAGTCCGACCTGGGCGGCACGCTCGCCGGCATCCAGGCAGCGCACCCTGAGCTGCACCTCACCGCCGCGGACGACATCCGGCCGGACGAAAACGTCTACTCGCGTTCCGACCAGTTCAATTTCGCGCGGCGCGGCATCCCGGTCCTGTTCTTCTTCAGCGGAGTGCACCCGCAATACCACCGTCCCGACGACGAGGTCGGATTGATCAATACCGACAAGCTCGCCCGGGTCGCCCGGCTGGGCTTCTATCTCGGCGTCACGCTCGCCGACACGCTGCCGAAACCGCAGTGGAATCCCGACAGCTATCGGAAAATCGCGGTCCCGTAACACTTCTCACTTCTCACTTCTCACTTCTCACTTCTCACTTCTCACTTCTCACTTCTCACTTGCTGTTCTAGCCTTCCGGCGCCGGGCTGCGTCCCGTGACCAGCACGCCGGCGACGATCAGCGCCCCACCGACGATGTGGATCGCGCCCGGGCGCTCATGGAGCCCGATCATCGCGATGACGGTGGCGACCAGCGGCACTATGGTATTATATACCACAGTGCGCGCGGCACCGAGCAGGGCCACGCCCCGGTTCCAGAGAACATACGCCGCCACCAGCGACAGCAGTGCGGAATAGGTCAGCCCGCCCCAGCCCGCCAGCGAGACCCGGTGCCAGTCGGTGCGCAGCAGCGCGGGGATCCCGACGATCACCAGCAGCGGGGTGCCGGTGTACATCGTCCACGCGGTGAGGTTGAGGGAACTCATCGGCAGGGTCCAGCGCCGCAGCAGCAGGGTATAGATCGCCCACATCACCACCGCGGCGAGGAGCATCCCGTCGCCGACGCCGAATCCGTGATCCAGCGACCCGCCGCGACCGAGGATCACGATTGCCACGCCGACGGTCGCAACAACCACCGCGACCCGCTGCGCCGTGGTGACCCGTTCGATACGCAGCAGCCCCGCGGCCAGCGTGACCAGCGCCGGCATGCCGGCAAGGATCAGTGAACTCTTGGTCGCCGAGGTACGCGCCAGGCCTTCCACGAAGAGCACCTGATAGATGCTGTTGCCGATGATGCCGAGCCAGACCAGCGGCCAGAACGCGCCATGCGGGAGCCGGGTCGGGCCTTCGTAGCCGCGGACAATGGCCCACAGCACCGCCGAACCGACCACGAACCGGATGGCGGTGAAGGCCAGCGGATCGAGCTGAGTGAAGGCGATCTTGGCGGCGGTGAAGTTGCCGGCCCAGAAGAGCACCACGAGCAGCATGCCGGCGTGGGGAGGGAGGCTGCGAGGGGAGCGACGCATGGGCGACAATACTATCGCGAGGAGAGGCCCTG